>PWQI01000328.1 GCA_003556805.1 Trueperaceae bacterium
CGCGCTCGGCGGCCCGCTCGACGCCCGCCACGCCGACGGTGACGTAGGCCTCCGCGAGGGCCTCCGCGGGGGCGTCGGCGCGTTCCCAGGCGCTTCGAACGACGCGCATGAGCGCGTCCGCGGCGGCCTCGGCGCCGACCGCGTAGGGGTTGCAAGCCTCGTCGATCTCGGCCGCACCCGCCGGGGCGCGCCCGGCGTCGAGGTGGGCGTCGAACGCGCCGTCGCCGTCGGTGCGGGCCACCCAGGCGCGGCCGCGGGTACCGCCGCCGTCCACGCCGACAGCCCACGCGCGCGCGGCGCTCACGCCTCACTCCACGGCTCGAGCGGGAGCGGCGCACGCCCCGGCGCGACGCCGGAGCGCAGCGCTGCGGCGACGGCCGCGACTGAGGACGGCCGAGAACCGTAGCTGAGCAGCGCCGGGCCCGGCAGGTCGGACACGTGGGCCGGGTTCCAGAGCGCGACGTGCACGGTGTCGACGCCGCTCGCATGCGCCTGAGCGAACGCGCCGCGGTAACGCCGGACGGCGTCGTCGGCCAGCGGCGTGCGCTCGCTGGTCGCGACGATCAGCGCCCGGGCCCCGGTGAGCGCCGCGGCCAGCTCGCTCGGGTCGGTCACCCAGCGCACGGGCGTCCCGGCGGCGCTGAGTGCGTCGCACAGCGCCGCCACCGGGCGCGCCGCGTCGCTGGCTGCGCCCGAGGCGATCGCCGCGCGGCCGAACACGACCACGGTGTCGCCGGCGGCGAGACGCGGCGGCGCGCCGACGGCGGTGATCGAGCGGCGCGCCGCCTCGGCCTCGGCGCGCGCGTCGTCGGCGATCTCGGCCGGGTCGTCGGCGTCCGCGCCGTTGGGGTAGGCGCTCAAGAGCGCACCGACGCGTGAACGGGCGGCCTGCACGCGTTCCGCGCCGATGCGGCCGTCGCCGATGGCGAGCTCCAGCGCGTCCAGGACCGCGGTGTGGGTCCGCACGTCGACGTTGCACAAGACCGGGACGTCGATGCCCGCCGCGGCCGCCCGGACCGCGGCCTCGGGGACGCTCCAGTGGCTGGCGATGGCGCGCATGTCGAGCGCGTCGCTGAAGGTGACGCCGCCGAAGCCCATGCGCTGGCGCAGCACGCCCTCGAGCACGCGGCTCGAGAGGGTGGCGGGCGTGTCCGGGTCGAGCGCGCTCACGACGATGTGCGCGCTCATCACCGCCGCCGCGCCGGCCGCGATGCCCGCCTCGAAGGGCGGCCAGGCCAGCGCGCTCAGGTGCTCCACGTCGGCGTCCGTGCGCGGCAGCGCCAGGTGCGAGTCGACGTCCACGTCGCCGTGGCCGGGGAAGTGCTTGAGCGTGGCGGCCACGCGGCCCGCCTGCAGGCCACGGCTGAACGCCACGACGTGGCGCGCGACGTGGTGCGGGTCGGCGCCGAAGGCACGGTCGCCGATGACGGGGTTGGCCGGGTTCGACTGCACGTCGGCGACCGGGGCGAAGTCGACGTTCACGCCGATGCGGCGCAGGCCGCGCGCGGTGGCGAGGCCGAGGCGCTCGGTGAGGCCGACGTCGTCGGCGGCGCCGAGCGCCATGGCAGAGGGGGGCACGCTCAGGTGCGGGAGGCGCACGACGCCGCCGCCCTCCTGGTCGATCGCCACGACGAGCGCTCGCCCGGCCGCCTCGACCAGCGCCGCCGTGAGTTCGCGCCCCTGTTCGACGCTCACGAGGTTGCGGCTGAACAGGCACACGCCGGCGACCCCGGGGTGCGCGAGGAGTGCGCGCTCGTCGGCCGTGAGCGCGGTGCCGTGGATGTCGACCAACAGTGCTGGGTGCATGAGGCCCCTCCCGCGGGGATCGAGCGCCTGGCCGCGCGGCCTCAGCCGCGACTCTTGACGTCGAGCGCGTCGCGGAGCGCGTCGCCCACGAAGTTGAACGCGAGCACCGAGAGCACGATCAGCGCTCCGGGCAAGAGCAGCCAGGGGTAGAGCGACAGCACCTCGAACGACTGCGCGTCCTTGAGCAGCAGCCCCCACGAGGTCATCGGCTCCTTGATGCCGAGCCCGAGGAACGACAGCGCGCTCTCGCCCAGGATGTACGACGGCAGGGCCAGGGTGGCGGCGATGACGAGGTACGACGTGATGTTCGGGAGCACGTGCCGCAGGATCACGCGCATGTCGCGGGCGCCGAGCGCCTGCGCCGCCTGGACGTACTCGACCTCGCGCGTCGCCAGCACCTGGCCGCGCACCACGCGCGCCAGGCCGGCCCAGCCGATCAAGGCGAGCACGGTGACGATGCCCATGTAGACGTACGTGGACGGCCAGGTGGCCGGGATGATCGTCGCCAGCGCCAGCAGCAGCGGCAGGCGCGGGAACGACAGCAGCACCTCCAGCAGGCGCTGGATGACGTTGTCGACGCGTCCCGCGTAGTAGCCCGAGATGCCGCCGACGACGATGCCGATGCTGAACGAGATCAGGATGCCGATCAGGCCGACCGTGAGCGAGACCTGCGAGCCGACGATGATCCGCGACAGCAGGTCGCGACCGAACCGGTCGGTGCCGAGCAGGAACGCGCGCCCCTCGGCGACGCCGAACAGGTGGACGTCGGTTCGGATCATGCCCAGCAGCCGGTACGGGTCGCTGCGCACGAACAGGCGGAGGGGCTCCGGCGCGTCGGTCACCTCGGCGTAGAAGCGCTGTCGGGTGACCGGGTCACGGTCCTGGGTGAGCGGGTAGACGAAGGGCCGTGTGAGCTGCCCATCGTGCACGACGCGGATGGGCTGCGGCGGGCGGTAGACGTCGCCGCGGTGCTGCACGGTGATGCCGTAGGGCGCGAGGAACGGCGCGAAGAGCGCCATCAGGTACAGCGCGATCAGCACGACCGCGCCGACGAGCCCCATCTTGTTGGCCGTGAAGCGCCGCCAGGCCTTGTTGGGTGGCTTCGCTCCGGCCTGGGCGCGCGCGTCGGCCGCCAGGCCGCCGTGCTCGCTCACGGTCTCGTGCATGCGGGTCGCCTCAGCCATAGCGGATCCGCGGGTCGACCCACGCGAGCGCCAGGTCGGCGAGGAGGTTGCCGATCATCAGCAGCAGGCTGGCGAACAGCAACAGCGTCATCGCGACGTACTGGTCCTTGGCGAGCAGGCTGTCGTAGAGCAGCGGTCCGATGGTGGGGAGGTTGAGCACGATCGAGGCGATGATGGTGCCGTTGATCAGCTCGGGGAGCTGCAGGCCCGCCATCGACACCAGTGGGTTGATGGCGGTGCGCACGGCGTGGCGGTTGATGACGTTGCGCTCCGAGACGCCCTTGGCCCGCGCGGTGCGGACGTAGTCGGCGTGCAGCACGTCGAGCAAGTTGGCGCGCATCTGGCGCATGATCGTGGCGATGCCGGCGGTGCCGATCGCCAACACCGGGATCCACAGGTGGTTGAGCAGGTCGACGAGCTTCGCCCACGTCCACGGCTCACCGATGAAGCGCGGACTGAACAGCCCGCCGACGTTGGTGCCGCCGTACGCCAGCACCAGCGCCACCAGCAGCAGCGCCACCAGGAAGTCGGGGACGGCCAGGCCGACGTAGCCGACGAAGCTGGCGACGGCGTCGGTGAAGCCGTTGCGTTTGAGCGCGGTGTAGATACCGAGCGGCACCGCCACGAGCCAGGCGAAGCCGAGCGTCACGACGGCGATCACCACCGTCCACGCCAGCCGCTCCCCGATCATGGTGCTCACGGGCCGGTTGGCGAAGAACGAGAAGCCGAAGTCGAGCCTGGTGACGATGCCCCAGACCCAGCGACCGTACTGCTCGATGGCCGGCCGGTCGAGGCCGAGCTGCGCCGTGAGGCGCTCGACGGCCTCGGGCGAGAAGCGCGGGTCCTCGAGGTAGCGATCGGTGAACGAGCCCGGCTGCAGCTGGATGATGAAGAAGCTGATGAACGACACCAGCAGCAGCGTCGGGAAGAAGAGCAGGATGCGCCGTGTGAAGAAGACGAGCACGGGGGACCTCGCCGGGGTCTGAGGCCGCGAGCGCGGCGCGCGTGGGGATACGTGGTGGTCAGATAAGGGGTGTTGGGGGCGAGCCCCCAACACCTTGGGTGGTCAGTGGTTCAGCGGCGGAAGTAGAAGGGGACGGGGTTGTAACCGGGGATGACGCCCAGGCTGTAGACGAAGTTGTCGACGGTGTCGTACACCGCGGCGACGTTGCCGGGCTTGGCGATCATGATCACCGGCGCGTACTCGGCGTTGAGGCGCTGCCACTCGCGGTAGCGCTCGGCGCGCACGTCGGCGTCCATCTCGGTGCTGTTGGCGTCGAAGATCTCCCAGATCCGGACTTCCCAGGGCTCCATGGCGTCGAAGTTCGGCGACTCGCCGGGGCTGGCGGGCTGGGTGGCGCGGTGCCAGTAGTACAGCGAGCCGCCGGGCTGCCAGATCGGCTTACGAAGCTCGGGATCGGGCAGGTTGCCGAGCGCGACGACGATCGCCTCGTAGTCGCCCGAGAGGCCGGTGCCGAGGAGCTGGCTGGCCTGGATGCCCTGCAGGTTCACGCGCACGCCGATCTCGGCGAAGTCGTTCTGGATGATGGTCGCGATGTCGGTGAACACGGCGGAGTCGTTGCCGTAGGTGAGGGTGAACTCGAGCTCGCGCGTCGCGCTGATGTTGCGCACGCCGTTGTTGTTGGTGTCGACCAGGCCGAGCGCGTCGAGCGCGGCGGCGGCGGCCGACAAGTCGTACATGTTGAACAGGCCCGTGGTGTCCTCATAGAAGGCGGCGTTCACGGGCGCGGTCGGCGTGCCGGGGAGCTCGGCGAGGCCGTTGTAGACGTCGTCGATGACGCGCTCGCGGTCGACGGCGAACTCCATCGCGCGGCGGAACTCGGCGTTCGAGAAGAGCTCGGCGAGGTCGCTGTCGGCGGCGTTGAAGTTGAAGGCCAGGTGCGGCGGCGAGCCGAACAGCGCGGGCGACTCGATGACGCTGAAGCCGGCGCCGGCGAGCTCGCGGCTCTTGAAGTCGGGGAACTGCGCGCCCGAGATGTTGAGCTGGTCGATGTTGCCGGCCAGGAACTGGGCCGTCTGGGCCTCGGTGCCCTGGACGATCAGGAACTCGAGGCGCTCGAAGTACGGCAGCGGCGTGCCGGCCTCGTCGGCCTTCCAGTAGTTCTCGTTGCGCTCGAGGCGCACGAGTTGGCCGGGGACGTAGGCGGAGAGGCGGAACGGGCCGGTGCCGACGACCGTGCTCGGCGACACCGAGGTGGGCCAGGCGTCGTTGATCTCGGCGGGCTCGGCGCCGCCCTCGACGCTGAACGGCAGGAGCGCGTGCTTGGGCATGATGAAGAAGCGCTGCTGGAGCAAGAACACCGGCGAGGGGGCCGGCAGCGTCATGCGTACGGTGTGCTCGTCGAGCGCCTCGAAGGTGACCTGACGGGTCTCGCCGTCCACCGTGTAGGTGAACTGGGCGGCGTCGCCGGCTCGCGCCTCGGGGTTGGTGATGATCTGCTCGTAGGTGAAGACCACGTCGTCGGCGGTGAAGGGCTCACCGTCGTGCCAGGTCACGCCTTGGCGCAGGTTGAACGTGTAGACCGTGCCGTCGTCGCTGACGTCCCACGACTCGGCCAGGGCGGGGATCAGGTCGTAGGTCTCGAGGTCGTACTCGACCAGGCTGTCGAACATCTGCTGCGACAGCAACTGGATGGGCTGGCTGATCTCGCCGTAGTAGAAGAAGCGCGGCGGCGAGTCGCCGAGGGCGAGCGTGAGGGTCCCGCCGGGCGTGCCGGGCTCGAGCCCGAGCCCTGGGTACCCGACGGTCTTCGTCTGGGCGGCGGCGATGGAGCTGATGGACAGCGCCAGCGCCAACGCCAGGGCGAGCAGCGTCGTGCCTCGTGATCGGTGCATGTGGACCTCCTTGGGTCGTGAGCGCAAGTATAGACCACCATCAGACCACAGCGCGTGAGGAGACCGTGTGCTGCGCTACGATTCCTTTCACGTGGAGCGTGTCGAAGTCGTGACGTTGCGTTGTGCACGCACGTGCGACGTCCTGGAGGGCACCGTCAGGCTTGCGAAACGTGGTCTAGCAATGGTATACGTGACGCGTCAAGCGCACGCGCCACGCCCCTGCCGCGTGGCATAGCGAGCAAGGGAGCACAGTGGCGTCCCCCCAGACCACACGAGGATCGAGCCCGCGCACCGCCGGCGGGGCGTACAGCGATCTGGGGCGGCGCTGGCCCATCGACAAGGGCCTCCCGACCCCCGCCTACCTGCAACTGCATGCCCACCTCGTCGACGCGATCGAGACCGGCGCCTGGCCGGCTGGGCAGGCGCTGCCGAGCGAGCGCGACCTGGCCGCGGCGCTGGGCCTGTCGCGCATGACCGTGCGGCGCGCCTTCGAAGAGGTGGTGCGCGACGGCCTGGTCGAGCAGCGCCGTGGCAGCGGCACGTACGTCCGCTCCCGCCGACTCGAGCAGACCGTCGACCGGGTGGTCGGCTTCACCGACGAGGCGCGCCTGCTCGGCTTCCAGCCCGGCAGCCGCCTGCTCGAGATCGCCGAGGTCGCGGCCGAGAGCGAGGTCGCGGCGGCGCTCGGTTGCGCCGAGGGGACCACCGTGCGGCGCATCAGCCGTGTCCGCACCGCCGACGGCGCACCCCTGGCCCTGCAGACCGCCTACCTGCGCCCCTCCATGCTCGGTCTCGGAAGCGCCGACCTCGAGCGCTTCCAGAGCCTCTACGCCGCCGTGGAGGCCCTGTTCGGCGTCGCGCCGCAGCGCGCTCGCCAGACGATCACGGCCCGCCTGCCGTCGCGCTCCGAGCGGAGGCTGCTCGAGATCGGCCGCTTCGACCCCGTGCTGGCGCTCGAGCGCGTCACGTTCGACGCCGACGACGCCCCGTTCGAGTACGTCCGCTCCGCCTACCGCGGCGACCGCTACTCGCTCGCGCTCGACCTGCGCGCCCCCGAACGCTCATGACGCGCCCGAGCGTCGCGGCGCTGGGCCACACCGACCTGGCTGCGCTCGCCGCCATCTGGAACGACGCCCCCGCGGCCAGCGGCCGCCTCGGCGCGCGCTACCCGTTGACGGCGCGCGCGCTCGATCAGTGGTGGCGCTCGCCGGACACCGATCCCGGGCTGTGCCTGGCGGCTCGCGACGACGGCGGACGGCTGCTCGGCGCCGTCCTCGCGCGCGCCCCGGAGCGCGCCTGGTCGGACCCGTCGAGCGGCCATGTGTCGCTGCTGGCCGTCGCCGCGGAGGCCCGCGGCCGTGGGATCGGCCGCGCGCTCTGGGACGCGGCGCTTGCCGGGCTCGCCGAGCGCGGCCGTGCGACCGTCTACCTGGGCGCCGATCCCGACCACCTCCTCCCGGGCGTCCCCGAGGACGTCGACGACGCCTCGTGGCGCTTCTTGCTGCGCGCCGGTGCCGTGCCGGGGGCGGTCGAGCACGACGTTCGCGTCGACCTCCGCAGCGTCGAGCCCGAGCCTCCGAGCGGCGACGACCTGCGGGTGGTCGACGACGGCCCCGCGGCGCTCGCCTTCGTCGAGCGGCACTTCCCCGGTCGCTGGCACGACGAGGTGCGCGCGTACGCCGCGGCCGGCGTCGCGGTGCTGACGCTGCAGGACGCGACCGGCCGCACGCTGGGCTTCGCCGCCGCCTTCCGCAGCGACGACGCCCTCCTCGGTCCCAGCCTCACATGGCACGAAGCGCTCCCCGGCCCTGCCGCCGGCCTCGGCCCGCTCGGCGTGGACCCGGACGTGCGGGGGCGCGGCCTCGGCCTCCGGCTGGTGCGCGCCGGGCTCGCCTGGCACCGTGACCGCGGCGCCCGCGACGTCGTCCTCAACTGGACGACGCTCACGCCGTTCTACGGCAGGCTCGGCGCTCGGGTGTGGCGCACCTACCAGCGCGCCCACGTCGCGGCGCGCTGACCAGGCGGCGCCGTCATGGCCGCGCTCCGGCGCGCGCGACGCGCGAGTGGGTCACTCCGCGCGCACCCAAGCGCCCTCCTCGCCGCCAGACCAGACCCAGCCGTCACCCTCGGGCCGCTGCGCCAGCGCTGCGGCGACACCGTCCAGCGGTACGCGCCCCGCGAAGCGCGTCTTCAGATGCCACACCTCCAGCGCCCGCGCGATCGCCGCGGCGTCGCCTGAGCGCGGCACCCGGGCGCGGCGCGCGTAGGCGTCGGCCCGCGCCACCGCCAGGTCGAACAGCGCCGCGCGTGGGGCCACGCGCTCAGCCGCCGTTCGACCCGCTGCGTCCGCGCGCCTCGTAGCCCGCCGCGCGCAGCGCCTCGGTGCCACGTGTGAGCGCGTCGTCGTCCGCGAAGGCCAGCCGCATCGCGCCGCCCGACTCGCGCACGCCGAGGACCTCGATGTCCTTGATGTTCACGTCGGCGGCGCCCAACGCGCTGGTGATGCGCATGAGCTCGCCCGGGCGATCGGGGACCGCGATCACGACCTCGTAACGCGCCGGCAGCAGCGAGCGCCGCACGATCGGCAGCGCGTCGCGCTGCCGCTTCGCCGCCTCGGCGACGCTCAACAGCGCATCGGGGTCGTCGAGCAGCGCCACGACGGCGTCGAGTTGGCGTGCGAAGGCTACCAGCGCGTCGCGCACGGCCTCGCGGTTGGCGACCACCATGTCGCGGCTCATCCGCGGGCTGCCCGAGGCCACCCGCGTCAGGTCGCGGAAACCACCGGCCGCGAGCAACGCCAACAGGTCGCGCTCGTCGGCCTCGCCCACCGCCTTCGTCAACGCGACCGCTGCCAGGTAGGGGAGGTGCGAGACCGTCGCGACCAGGCGGTCGTGCAGGTGGGGGTCGACCTCGATCGGCCGAGCCCCCAGGCCCGTCACGAGCGCGCTGACCGTACGCAGCGCCGCAGGGTCCGTCGCCGCGCCTGGCGTCAGGACCCACACGGCGTTCTCGAGCAGCGCGGCGTCGGCGTTCAGCACGCCATCGCGCTCCGAGCCCGCCATCGGGTGGCCGCCGACGAACCGCAGGTCGGTCAGCGCTGCCACGAGCGGCGCCTTGACGCTGCCGACGTCGGTGACGACAGCGTCCGGACGCAGGAAGGGGGCGAGCTCGCGCGCCAGCCGCTCCAGCGTGCGCACCGGGGTGGCCAGCACCACCAGGTCGGCCTCAGCCAGCCACGGCCCGCTCTCCAGCTTGGCCTCGTCGATCACGCCCATGCCGCGCGCGGCGTCGAGCGCCGTCGGATCGGGATCGAGGCCGATCACGCGCCGTGCCAGGAAGCGCTGATGGAGGCCCAAGCCGATCGAGCCGCCGATCAGCCCCACGCCGGCCAGCACCACCGTCCCGATCAGCGGCGCAGGACGCGCGTTCGGACCGAGGCGCTGCACGTCAGCCGTCGATCTGCTTCCCGACGGCGATCGCGACGGCCCTGACCCGCGTCATGAGGGCGTCGAACTCGGCGTCGTCGAGCTGCTGCGCGGCATCGGACTTCGCCTCCTCGGGCACCGGGTGCACCTCGACGATGATGCCGTCCGCACCGGCGGCCACGGCGGCCAGCGCCAGGGACGGCACCAGCGCACGCCGGCCCGCCGCGTGCGACGGGTCGACCCACACCGGCAGGTGCGACAGCTCCTTCAGCACGGCGACCGCGCTGATGTCGAGCGTGAAGCGCGTGCTGGTCTCGAAGGTCCGGATCCCGCGTTCGCACAGGACCACGTTGGGGTTGCCCTGCGACAGCACGTACTCGGCCGCCTGCAGGAACTCGGCGATCGACGTCGACAGACCGCGCTTGAACAGCACCGGCTTGCCCGCCTTGCCGCACTCGGCGAGCAGCGCGAAGTTCTGGCTGTTGCGCGCGCCGATCTGCAACATGTCGGCCGTCGCGGCCACGGTCTCGACCAGGTCGGGCGCCGTGACTTCGGTGACGATCGGCATGCCGGTGCGTTCGCGCTCCGCGGCGAGCAACGCCAACCCCTCCGCACCGAGGCCCTGGAACGAGTAGGGGCTGGTGCGCGGCTTGAACGCGCCGCCGCGAAGCACCCGCGCGCCGTGGCGCCTGGCGATGTCGGTGGCGCCCCGCAGCTGCTCGGCGCTCTCGACGCCGCACGGCCCGGCCGCGACCGCGAACGCCCCGGCGCCGGTGGCGACGTCGCCGATCAGCACGCGGCTGTCGTCGTGACGGAACTCCCGGCTCGCGAGCTTGTACGGCTTGGTGATGCGCACGACCGTCTCGACGCCCGGCAGCGCGCGCAGGTGCTCGCGCAGCTCTTCGGTGGGCGCCGGGCCGATCGCGCCGATCAGCGTGCGGCTCTCGCCCTCCGACACGTGGGGGGTGAAGCCGAGCGAGACGACCTCGTTGAGGACGCGCTCACGCGCTTCGGGCGCGGCGCCCTTCTGCATGACGATGACCATGGGTGACTCCTGTGGGGATGCGGGTTCGGGCGGAGGGGCGCTACGCCCCGCCGGGCCCGGGTCCGGCTAGACGCCGGCTTCGCTGCCGGCGCGGGGGCGCGCACGGAGGCGGACCCGCGGATATCGCCGCGTGTCGCGCGTCTGCGTGCTGGCTCCCACCTCTCGACCCTGCATGGCGCGGACAGTACCACGCTTCAGCGGCGCGTGAGCAGCACCTGCGCGAACGCGCGGAACGGCCAGCGCTGATCCGGGAAGCCGGCGTAGTTCATCTCCGGGTGCCACTGGACGGCCAGCAACCACGGCGCGTCCAGCGCCTCGACGACCTCGATCAAGCTGTCGTCGGCGTAGCCGGTCGCGCGCAGCGTGGGCGCCAGGTCCTTGACGCCCTGGTGGTGCGCCGAGTTGACCGTGACGAGTTCCGAACCGGCCGCGGTCGCGGCGATCGAGCCGGGCTCGAGCCGCAGCGCGTGGAAGGGGGGGTAATCGATGTTGCGCTGCTCGTGCTGGATCGTTCCGTCGACCGCGGGCAGGTGCTGGTGCAGCGTGCCGCCTTCCGCCACGTTGGCCACCTGGATGCCGCGGCAGATGCCGAGGATCGGCAAGCCGCGCGCACGCGCGGCGCGGTACAGCGCCAGCTCGAACGCGTCGCGCACCGGATCGACCAGCCCCAGCCCCGCCTCGGGCGAGCGACCGAAGGCCGCCGGGTCGAGGTCGGCGCCGCCGGTGAAGACGACGCCGTCCACGCGCTCGACCATGTCGAGCGCCGCGGTCACCGGCAGGTTCGCCGCCATCACCGGCAGCAGCCCCTCGGCGTGCAGCGCATCGCTGTAGTTGACGCCGGTGACGGCGTCCTTGCGACGCAGGCCCACGTCGCGCGGGTTGGAGGCGGTGGTCAGGAGCACGAGCGGGCGAGGGTTCGTCATGGTGCGCGCATCCTACAACCGCCCGGCGCGGCGCTGCCTGCGCGCCGAACGCACTCGCGCGTGCCCGCGCCGCCCCGCCGGTTGGTCACAGGGCGCGCAGCAGCACGAAGCTCAGGTAGGCGCTCTCCGGGAACCCCAGCCGCTCCGGGTGGTCGGGCGCGGCCCCGAAGCGCCCGAGCACGTGGACCGTGCGGCCGGCGTCCGCAGCGGCGTCGGCCAACACGTTCATGAACTCCGCCTCCTGGACGTGCGCACTGCACGTGGCCGTGCCGAGCACGCCGAGCGGTGCGAGCAGCCGCAGGGCGCGCAGGTTGAGCTCCTTGTAGCCCGCCAGGGCGCGCGGCACGTCGCGCGCGCGCTTGGCCAGCGCCGGCGGGTCGAGCGCGATCACGTCGAACGACGCCCCAGCCCGGTCGAGCTCGCGCAGCCGCTCGAACGCGTCGGCGCGCGTCAGCTGCGGTCGTGGCAGGGCGTTGCGCGCCGCGGCGACCGTCGCCCCCTCGAGCGCCGCGGCCGAGGCGTCGACCAGCTCGACGCGTTCCGCCCCGGCGGCCAGCAGGTGGAGTCCGAAACCGCCGTGGTACGAGCACACGTCGAGCGCTGCGCCGCGCGCGTGGCGCGCCAGCCGGCGGTGGTTCAGGCGCTGGTCCAGGAAGGTGCCGGTCTTCTGGCCGGTCAGCGGGTGCAGCGGCCACGCCAGCCGGCCGTCGCTCACCTCCACCACGTCCGGGACACGACCGGCCAGCACGCGCACCTCGCGCGTCAGGCCCTCCCGCTCCCGCGCTGCCGCGTCGAAGCGGCCCACCACCCCGTCCGGCGCCAGGCGCTCCTGCAGCCGCTCCACGATGGCCGGTAGGTGCGGCTCCAGCGCGGCGCAGCCGTTCTGGACCGCCAGCACCGGCCCGAGCCGGTCGACGATCAGGCCGGGCAGGCCGTCGGCCTCGGCGTGCACGAGCCGATACCCGGTGGCACCCTCGAGGCCAGCGTCGGGGTCGCGCGCCAGGGCCTCGCGCCGCGCGATCGCCGCCTCGAGCCGCTCCAGCAGGAGCGCCTCGTCCACCGGTTGCGCGCCGTGGTGCAGCAGCCGGACGGCGATCTGCGAACTGGGGTGCACCGCGGCCCAGCCGAGCGGGCGGCCGTTCTCGGCGTGCACGGGGGCGAAGCCGGGGCGGGTGGCGGTGCGCCGCATGTCGGAGCGGTACACCCACGGGTGCCCCGCCGCGAGCCGCTCCGCCCCGCGCGCGCCCACCACCACCGCATCGACGTCCATCGCGTCTGCCACGTCGGCATGCTAGCCCGGTGCGTGGCATACTGCGCCGTGGTGCGCGGCGCTCGCCGCGACCAGCTGAGGAGGTCGGCATGCCCGGCATCGCCATCATCGGCGCCCAATGGGGCGACGAAGGCAAGGGGAAGGTCGTCGATGCGCTCGGCGCGGAGGCCGATCTGGTCGTGCGCTTCTCGGGCGGGGCCAACGACGGACACACGGTCGTGGTCGGCGACGAGGTGTACAAGCTCCACCACCTGCCGTGCGGCACGCTGCACGATCGCCCCGTGTCGGTGCTCGGCGGGGGCATGGTCATCGACCCCTGGTCGCTGCGCGAGGAGCTCGAGGGCCTGCGCGCGCGCCGCGATCCCGGCCGCATCGTCATCTCCAGCGAGGCGCACGCCGTCTTGCCGCATCACACGAAGAACGACGAGGGGGGCGGCTTCGTCGGCACCACCGGGCGCGGCATCGGCCCGGCCTACTCCGACAAGGCGCGCCGCCTCGGCATCCGCTTCGGCGACCTGATCGACGACGAGCGGCTCCGCCTGGGCCTGGAGCGGTTGATCGAGGGCAAGCCGAACTCCACCGCGCGCGTCGGCTGGACGAGCGTCGACGTGGCGCTCGAGGCGTTGGCCGAGGTCCGCGAGTACGTGCGTCCGATGGTCGGCGACGCCGGTGCGGTGGTGCGCGACGCGCTCGGCAGGCACCAGCGGGTGCTGTTCGAGGGCGGGCAGGGCACGATGCTCGACCTCGCCTACGGCACCTACCCGTACGTCACGAGCTCGCACCCCACCATCGGCGGCATCCTCGTGGGCGCCGGCGTCTCGCACAAGGCCCTCCACGGCGTGTACGGGGTCGTCAAGGCCTTCACCACGCGCGTGGGCCATGGTCCCTTCCGCACCGAGCTGCATGGCGAGCTGGCCACGCGCCTGCGCGGGACCGGCGAGAACCAGTGGGACGAGTTCGGCACCACGACGGGGCGCCCTCGGCGCGTCGGCTGGCTCGACCTGCCCCAGCTCCGCTACGCGGCGGCGATCAACGGCTTCGACGGCCTGGTCGTCACGAAGCTCGAAGTGCTCTCGGGTCTCGACGAGGTGCGCGTCTGCGTCGACGTCGACGGCGGTGGCGGACCGGTCTACGCCACGCTGCCCGGCTGGGGTGACCTCACCGGGCTGGGAACCCGCGACGCCCTCCCGCATCAGGTGCTCGACTACCTCGACCTGATGGAGGAGGCGACCGGCGTCCCCGTGGCGATGTTCTCCACGAGCCCCAAGCGCGCCGACACGTACGGCGCCGTGCGCTGGGACGCCTGAGCGGCCGCTCGAACGGCCGAGCGCGCCGCATGCCGGTCCTGTGGTCGTTGGTCGCGTTGCTCGCGCTGGCGCTGGCGGCCGCGACGTGGTTCGTCGCCGACCGGGTGGCGAGCGGCGCCCTGGTGCCCGCCCCCTACGGCCTCCAACCGGAGTTCGTGGTGCTCGCCGTGAGCGCCGTCGGCGTCGACGCCGACGGCCGGCCCGTGGTCGACGTCCGGCTGCCGCTCGCCGACGGACGGCGCGAGAGCGACGCCGGCGCCGCCGGCACCGGCGCTGTCGACGCGTCCGTGCGGCAGTTCGCACGCGTCGACGCCGAGGGCAGCTACGGGCTGATCTGGGACGACGCCGGCGCCATCGCGTACGGCCGGCTCGGACCGGTGCACGACCAGGGCGACGCCAGCGTGGAGCGTCGGCTGACGGTGGCTCACGGCGAGCCGCCGCGCGCTGGCGTCGACGCGCGCCTCGACGTCACCCTCTACCGGCGCGACCCGGAGGCCGATCTCGGCCTGGCCTTCGAAGACGTCCGCATCGCCGGCCCCGTGGGCGCGGTCGCCGCCTGGTGGCTCCCGGCAGAGAGCGACACGGCCGTCGTGATGGTGCACGGCCGGCGGCGTGGCGACCGGACCGAGGCGCTGCGCGCCCTGCCGACCGTCGTCGCGTCGGGCGCGTCCGTCCTCGTGACCAGCTACCGCAACCACGATCGCAGCGACCCCAGCCCCGACGGCCTCTTCCACTACGGCTCGAGCGAGGCCGACGACCTGCTCGCCGCGCTCTCGTGGCTGCGCGAGCGCGGCGTGCGCCGCGTCGTCCTCGTCACGTACTCGATGGGTGGCGCGGTGGCGATGCTCGCCCACGAACGCTGGCCGGCGGACGGTCCCGACCTGCTCGGCCTGAGCATGGACGCCCCGCTGATCGATCCGGCCGAGGTGATCGCCCATGGCGCGCACCGCGTGGGCGTCCCGGCGCCGTTCGCGCGCGCTGGCGTCGCGCTGGCGTCGCGTCGCATCGGCGCGTCGCTGGCAGCGCTCGACCTGCGGCGGCGGGCGCCCGCGCTCGACGTGCCGCTCTTGCTGCACGCCACCAGTGACGACGCCACCATCCCGATCGGGCTGGTCGACGCGTTCGCGGCGGCGGTGCCGGCCGACCTGCTCACGTACCGCAGGCTCGAGGTCGGCGACCACGTCGAGGCCTGGAACGTCGACCCAGAGCGCTACGAGGCGGCGTTGGCGGGCTTCTTGGAGGGCGTGCTGCGGCGCTAGCCGCCGCGCCCGGTCGAGCGTGACCGGGCGCAACGTGGCTCAACGTGTGCTGTGTGACTCAACCAGGTGCTGTGTGGTTCAACCGCGTTCGTCGATGGGGACGAAGCGCTTGCCGGTCTCGCCCAGGTAGTGGATGCGCGGACGGGTCAGGCTGTTGTCGGCGTACTGCTCGTACAGGTGCGCCATCCAGCCGCTGATCCGGGCCACGGCGAAGATCGGCGTGTACTGGTCGCTGGGGAAGCCGAGCATGCGGTAGACGCTGGCCGAGAAGAAGTCGACGTTGGCCTTGACCTGACGCCCCTTCTTCTCCATCTCCCGGTCCATCACGCGCTCCATCTCGAGCGACATCTCGAACCACGTGCTGTCGCCGGACTCCTCGGCGAGCCGCTCCGACACCCCGCGCAAGATCGCGGCGCGCGGGTCGAGCACGCGGTAGACCCGGTGACCGAAGCCCATCACGCGGCCCTTGGGGTCGGCCAGCGTGTCGAGCACGTACTGCTCGACCGCGTCGACGCTGCCGATCGACTCCAGCGCCTTCATCACGGCCGCGTTCGCGCCGCCGTGCAGGGGACCCTTCAGCGAGCCCACCGCGGCGGTGATCGCGCTGTAGACGTCGGTGAGGCTGCTGGCCGTCGAGCGCGCCACGAAGGTGCTGGCGTTGCTGCCGTGCTCGGCGTGCAGCACCAGCGCGACGTCCATCACGCGCGTCGCCGCCTCGCTCGGCGCCTCGCCGCTGAGCATGTAGAGGAAGTTGCCGGCGATCGTCAACTCGGGATCGGGCGTCACCGGTGGCAGATCGCGGCGCAGCCGCTCGAAGGTGGCGACCAGCGCCGGGAAGCGCACGAGCAGCGACGCGCCGATGCGACGAACGTTGGCGTCGTCGACGCCGTCGGGGTCCTCGTCGTAAGCCGCGAGGAGCGACACGGCGCTGCGTAGCGCGTGCATCGGATCGGTGTCCTTCGGCAGGTTCCGGAGCGCCTCGATCACACCGTCGGGGATGGCGAACAGCGGGGCGAGTTCCTGGCGGAACGAGCTCAGCTCGTCACGCGTGGGGAGCTCGCCGCGCCATAGGAGGTGCACGACCTCTTCGTAGCTCGCGTCGGTCAGCTCGCTGATGTCGTACCCGCGGTAGATGAGCTCGCCGCGCTCGCCGTCGATGTGGCAGATGTGGCTCGTGTCGAAATAGACGCCAGCGAGTCCACGGTGGATCGTCGGTTCCATGGTGCCTCCAGGGGCCGCCTCCGTTCATTCGGAGGCGCGAGGACGGGGCCGTACGTCTGCCCGGAGCGTTCCGGGCGAGAACGACCGCGTCCACCCTCGAGGGCGGCGCGGTCGGTAGTTCGATCAGTTTAGCGCGTGTCGCTCTCGCCGTGCGTGTCGCTCTGCTCGGCGTCGTCCTGCACGAGACCGGTCGACGGCGCCAACGGCGTCGACGCTGGCGGTGGTGGCGGCGCCGTCGGAACGGACCGCTGCGGCGGCGGGAAGCGCCGATCACCGCCACGATCACGCCACAGCAGCGCCACGCCCGCGGCGATCAAGACGAGCGGGAGCCACGTCGAGCCGAGCACGCCCGACTCGAGCAGCCCGGCCAACAGGCCGAGGGCGGCGAGCACCGCGCCCAGGTACGTCGCCCAGCGTTGCTGCAGCGGATGGACGCGGTCGACGGCGATCAGGCCCGCGCCGAGGCTGACCAGGAAGACGCCGTCGCACGCGAACAGGGCGGTCAGGAGGATGCCCAGTGCGCTGCCGGCCAGGACGCCGCCGAGCAGCAGGAAGCCGTAGGTGCGGGGGTTGACGTACGCGGTCAGCGCGACGGCGGCGACGACCCCGAGCCAGAGCCATCCGGTGCCCCCCGCCGCGCGCGCGAGGAGCGCGAGCACGCCGAAGGCGATCAGGCCGTACGCGAGCAGGTGTCGTCGGTCCATGCGGCCAGTGTAGCGCCACGCAGCGTCGCGACCGGTGGGCGGCGAGCGGTCTGCTATGCTCCCTGCGTCGCCACGATGAACGCGGAGGGAGGCGAGAGGTGATCACGGACGCGCAACGCTTCCAACCTTTCAGCGACGAGCCCATCCGTCTGATCGACGAAGGCGGCGCCTGGCTGGCGCCGTTCTCGTGCGATCTCGACGACGACACCCTGATCGGCTTGTACCGCCACATGGTGCTCGGGCGCATGGTCGACGAGCGCCTGGTGCGCCTGCAACGCCTCGGCAAGAGCAGCTTCGTGGCGCCGTCGAGCGGGCACGAGGCCGCCCAGGTCGGCATCGCCGGCGCCGTGCACGTCGGCAGCGATTGGATCTACCCGTACTACCGCGACACGGCCCTGGCGTTGGCGGTGGGCTGGCCACTCGTGGACATGCTCGGCCAGATGATGGGCACGCGGGCCGACCCGGCGCGCGCGCGGCAGATGCCGGCGCACCCTGGTAGCCGCGCGCTCAACATGTTCACGGTCGCCTCGCCGATCGCGTCGCACGTCCCCGTGGCCGTCGGCACCGCGATCGCGCAGAAGCTCGCCGGCGCGGGCGACGCCACGGTCTGCACCTTCGGCGACGGCGCCACCAGCGAGGGCGATTGGCACGCCGGCCTCAACTTCGCCGGCGCGCAAGGCGCCCCGATCGTGTTCGTGTGCGAGAACAACCGCTACGCCATCAGCGTCGACCTGCAGCACCAGACCGGCAGCCCGAACGTGGCGGCCAAGGCGCACGCGTACGGCATGCCGGGCTACCTCGTCGACGGCATGGACGTGCTCGCCTCGTACCTGGTGATGCGCGACGTGATGGCGGCCGCCCGCGACGGGCTCGGCCCGGCGCTGGTCGAGATGACCGTCTATCGCTACGGCCCACACAGCAGCGCCGACGACGACGGCGTCTACCGGGCGAGCGAAGAGGTCGCCGCCTGGCGCGAGCGCGACCCCATCCCGCGCTACCGGCGCTTCCTCGAAGGCAGGAAGCTGTGGGACGACGCGCGCGAGGACGAGCTGCGCGCGGCGCTGAAGGCCGAGATCGACGCCGCCGTGAAGGCATCCGAGGCCGCCGGGCCCGTGCCCGTCGAGTGGATGTTCGAGGACGTCCTGTCGCGCCCGACGCCGCAGCTCGAACGACAGCGCGAGCGCTTCCGCGCCGCGCGCCGCGCCGCCGGCGAGGACGTCGAGGGCTGATGGCCGTCCAGAACTACGTCCAGACGATCGCCCGCACCCTGATGGAGGAGATGCGGCGCGACGAGCGCGTCGTCGTGCTGGGCGAGGACGTCGGCAAGCGCGGCGGCGTGTTCCTCGCCACCGAGCACCTGTACGACACCTTCGGCCCTGACCGCGTCATCGACACGCCGCTCTCCGAGGCGGCCATCATCGGCGCCGCGATCGGCATGTCGGTGTACGGACGCAGGCCCGTCGCCGAGATCCAGTTCTCCGACTACGTCTACCCCGGGTTCGACCAGCTCGTCTCGCAGGCCGCCAAGCTGCGTTACCGCTCCGGGGGCGCGTTCACGGCACCGATGGTGGTGCGCATGCCAGCCGGGGGCGGCGTGAAGGGCGGTCACCATCACTCCCAGAACCCGGAGACGCACTTCATACACACGCCCGGTTTGCAGGTGGTGTACCCGTCGACACCCAACGACGCCAAGGGGTGCCTGAAGACGTCCATCCGGGGCGAGGACCCCGTGGTGTTCCTCGAGCCCAAGCGGCTCTATCGGGCGCTGAAGGAGGACGTCAGCGACGACGTCGACTTCATGCTGCCCATCGGCCGCGGGGTGCTCCGACGCGAGGGCGACGACGTCGTGCTGATCAGTTACGGCGCCAGCATTGGCGAGACCCTCAAGGCCGCCGACGCGTTGGCGGAGCAGGGGATCTCGGCCGACGTGATCGACCTGCGCTGGTTGATGCCGTGGGACGAGAACCTGGTGCTGGAGCGCGTCGCAGCGGTCTGGCGCGTGGTGCTCGTGTCCGAGGCGCCGCACAGTGGCAACATGATGAGCGAGGTCGCCGCCACGATCGCCGAGGAGGTGCTCGACATGCTCGAGGCGCCGCCGCTGCGCGTGTCGGGCTTCGACACGCCGTACCCGTACGCCCAGGATCGGGTGTACCTGCCCGGTCCGAACCGCATCCTGCACGCCGTGCAGCAGGTGCTGGACTACTGAAGGTGAACGCCGCCCCTTCGATGGGGCGCCGCGCAGGAGGCGTGATGCCCAAGGACGTCGTGTTGCCCGAACTGGCCGAGTCGGTCGTCGAGGGCGAGGTCACCGCGTGGCTGATCGAGGGCGGCGCCCACGTCGATGCCGACGAACCGCTGGTCGAGGTCATGACCGACAAGGTGACCGTCGAGCTGCCTTCACCGTTCGGTGGCGTGTTGGTCGATCAGGTCGCCGCCGTGGGTGAGGTGGTCGCGGTCGGCGCCGTGCTGGGTCGGATCGAGGAGTCGACCGCGGGGGACGCCGCCCAGTCCGCCGTCTCGAAGGGCGCCGCCGCGGACGCCGGCCCCGGCGTCCCGGACACGCCCGGCGAGGCCGTCGAAGCGGAGGTCGAGGCGGTCGTGGACGAAGCCGGTGGACCATCGGCCGATCCCGCCGAGGTGGCGGTGGACGTGTCGGCCGACGACGACCGCGGCGACGAGCGCAGCCTGTTCAGGGCAGACACCTCCGCGACGGGGGGCCCCGTGCTGCAGGTGCGCCGCGGTGCCACTGGCGCGGCCGCCAGCGATCGGCGCGCTCCCGCGGCGGCCGAGGCGCCCCGTGGCGCCTTCGGCCGCGTGGTGGCGGTCCCGGCGGCGCGCCGGCTGGCGCGCGAGCTCGGCGTGCCGATCGAACAGGTCGAGGGGAGCGGTCCGAGCGGCCGCGTTCGCGTCGCGGACGTCGAGCGCCACGGCGAACCGCGCGCGACCGTGGGCGCGGCCGCGGGTGGCATGCCGCCCGCCCCCCGGTACCAGACGCCAGCGGGCTTCGAGGACCGCGAGACACGCACGCCGCTCCGTGGCCTGAGGCGCGTGATCGCGCAGCAGCTCAGCGCTTCGCACCTGCACACGGTGCGCGCGCTCCACGTCGACGAGGCAGACGTGTCCGCCCTGGTGCGCCTGCGCGAGACGCTCAAGCCCCGGGCGGAGGCGCGCGGCGCCAAGCTCTCATACCTGCCGTTCGTGATGAAGGCCGTGTTCCACGCGCTGCGGGCGTTCCCGGCGCTGAACACCAGCCTCGACGAAGCGACGGGCGAGATCGTGCACAAGGACTACGTCAACCTGGGCCTGGCGGTGGCGACCGAGGCGGGCCTGGTGGTGCCGGTGATCCGCGAGGCGCACCAGCGGACGCTCATCGACCTGGCGGCCGAGACGCAGCGGCTCGCCGACCTGGCGCGTCGCGGAGCCCTCGCCCCGGACGACGTGCGTGGCGGCAGCTTCACGATCACCAACATCGGCAGCATCGGCGGGCTCTTCAGCTTCCCCATCATCAACGCCCCCGACGCCGCCATCCTGGGCGTGCACAGCATCAAGAAGCGCCCGGTCGTGCTCGAGGACGACACGATCGTGGCGCGGCCGATGCTCTACCTGAGCCTCTCCTTCGACCACCGCCTGGTCGACGGTGCCGAGGCCGCGCGGTTCACGTCGCACGTCATCGACCTGCTCCAGACGCCCGAGGCGTTCCTCCTCGACGCATGAGCCCACTCGCGGCCGACGACGCCGCGCTGGGTGGCGACGGGACCCAGGTCGACCCGCACGCACCGGTCGAAGCGCAGTTGCGCACCATGCTCGACACCGTCGGCGCCACCATCGCCCTGTTCGACCTCGACGGGCAGCTCGTCGCCTTCAACCGCCTCGCGCAGCAGCGCGCGCTCGGCTTCTACGGCCTGCCGCTCGAGATCGGACGCTCGTTCCCGAACCCGGTCTTCCAGATCGACCTCAGGCGAGCGTTGGCGGGCGAGACGGTGGAGGTGCGGCGCGGGCCGGAGAGCCGTGAACCCGGCGTGCAGCCCTACTGGGTCGAGATGCGCATCGTGCCGGTGCGCGACGCGGACGGCGCCGTCGTCGGCGCGTGCTACCACTCCGTCGACGTCACGGCCGCGGTGCTGCGCGAGCGCGAGGAGGAGCGCGCCACCGGCTTCCGGCGTGCCCTGCTCGAGCTGACCCGCGACCTGCTCGCGCCGGCGGCCGCCGCCGACCTCCACGAGCGCGTCCTCGACTTGGCGCTCCGGCACGTCTCCGGTGCGACGACCGGGCGGCTGCTCGTCAAGGGCGCCGACGGCGCGTACCGCGTGGCGGCGGTTCGCGGAAGCGAGCGGACCTCCCCGGCGGCGCTACCGGCCGCGCTCGTCGAGGCTCGGCTGAGCTCGGCGACGGCCGTGCTCACGCACCGTCCCGACGACATCTTCGGCGAGACCGAGCCGGCGAGCGCCGGGGCAGCCGGCCGGGCGACGCTCTCGGTGCCCGTCCGGGTGAGCGGCGAGCTGGCCGCGTTCCTGGTGCTCGACGCCAGCGACGAGCGCGTCGCTTTCGCGGCTCGCGCGGTCGAGGACGGCGAGCTCCTCGCCGCCCAACTCGGCGCGCTGCTGCAGCGCATGGCCCTCGAGGACGCGCTGCGGGCCGAGCGTGGGCGGCTCGAGTACCTGGCGCACCACGATCCCCTCACCGGCCTGCCGAACCGCGCCCTGCTCGGCGAGCGCTTGGCGCTGACCCTCGCTCGTGACCGGCGCGAAGGCGTCCTGACGGCGCTGTTCGTGATCGATCTCGACGGCTTCAAGGCGCTCAACGACCGCTACGGACACGCGGCCGGCGACGAGCTGCTCGTCGCGGTCGGGCGCGCCCTCCACGGGGCGGTGCGCGCTGGCGACACGGTCGCGCGCTGGGGCGGCGACGAGTTCGCCATCGTCGCCGGCGCGGTGAGCGACCGCGAGGCCGTCCGCACGGTCGCCGACCACCTGCACCAGGCCTTGGCCGAGACGTTGAACGCCAACGCCCACGGCGTCGACGTGCGCGCCTCGACCGGTGTGGCGATCGCCGACGACGCGTCGCTGGCACCCGAGGCCCTGCTGCACCAGGCCGACCTGGCGATGTACCGGGCGAAGCGTGACGGTGGCGGCCGGCTGGCGTTCTTCGAGGAGGCAGGCCGGAACGCCTGAGGCCGACCTGGGACCACGGAGCTCGCCGTCGACAGCCCGTACACTCATGCCGTGACGAGCGCAGACCTCCCCGTCCTGCCGCGTCAGCCCGGTTGCTACCTGTTCCGGGCCGAGGGCGGCCGCGTGATCTACGTGGGCAAGGCGATCGACCTGCGCTCGCGGGTGCGGTCGTACTTCGGGCGCTCCGTCGGGCAGAAGACGCAGCTGATCACCCGCGACGCGCGCGTGCTCGAGTTCATCGTCACGAGCAGCGAGGTCGAGGCGTTGATCCTCGAGGCCGACCTCATCAAGTCGCACAAGCCGCACTACAACGTGCTGCTCAAGGACGACAAGTCCTATCCGTTCCTGAAGCTGACCAACGAGCCCTTCCCGAAGCTGGAGTTCACGCGGCGGGTGCTGAAGGACGGCGCCCAGTACTTCGGCCCGTACCCCAACCCCAGCGTGGTCCGGCGCGTGCAGGACCTGGTTGCCGCGGTGTTCCCGCTGCGGCAGAACAGCGGCTCGCCCATGCAGACGCGTAAGAAGCCGTGCCTGCGCTTCCACATGGGGCGCTGCCTGGCGCCCTGCGTCGGTCAGGCCGAGCCCGAGGCCTACGCCGCCGTGGTCGAGCAGGTGCGCGCCTTCCTCGAGGGCGGGGTGGAGGCAACCGCAGCGGTGCTCGAACGCGAGATGCGCGCGGCGGCGTCCCGGCAGGACTTCGAGCTCGCGCGCCTGTATCGCGACCGCCTCGAGGCCCTGCGGCGCCTCACCGGGTACGAGTCGAACGTCGTGTCGTCCGGCGGCGAGGACCTCGACTTCCTGGGCGTGGCGCAAGCGGGCGACCACGCCATGGTGCAGCTCTTCCAGATGCGCCGCGGCCGCGTGGTCGGGCGTGACACGCGCCTGCTCGAGGGGGCCGACGGAGCCAGTGTGGCGGAACTGCTCGAACCCTTCCTGGCGGAGTACTACGGCATGGCCACGCACGTGCCGCCGCTGGTGCTGCTGCCGGAGAGCGACTTGGAGCGCGACATCTGGCAGCGCTTCATGGCGGAGCGCGCCGGCCGCAAGGTGGAGCTGCGCACCCCGCAGCGCGGCGACAAGACGGCGCTCCTCGAGCTGGCGGCGCGCAACGCCCGCAGCGGCCTCGACGCCCACATCGCGCTGCTCGAGCAGCGCGGCGACGCCCCGGGCGTCAAGGAGCTGCAGACGCTCCTCGGCCTGTCGACGCCGCCCTGGCGCATCGAGGGGTTCGATGTCTCCAACCTGATGGGCACCCACACCGTCGCGAGCCTGGTGGTGTTCCAGGGCGGGCGCTCGAAGCGCAGCGAGTACCGGCGCGTGCGGATCCGCGGGCTCGCCAAGCCCGACGACTTCGCGTCGATGGAGCAGATCCTCACGCGCCGCTTCGCCGGCTCGCTCGCCGATCGGCTCGAGCCGCCCGACCTGATCCTCATCGACGGTGGCAAGGGGCAGCTGACGTCGGCCCGCAAGGCGCTCGCCGCCGTCGGTGTCGACGTGCCGCTCGTCGGGCTGGCCAAGCGGCGCGAGACGATCGTCACCCAGGACGGCCGCGAGGTCCTGGTGCCCGAGACGCACCCCGCGCTGCGGCTGCTGATCGCCGTACGCGACGAGGCGCACCGCACGGCGGTGGGCTACAACCGGCAGCGGCGCGGCAAGGCGATGACGCACTCGCTGCTCGACGACGTCCCCGGCATCGGCCCCAAGCGGCGCGACGCGCTGCTGGCGCACTTCGCCTCGGTCGACCAGCTGCGCGCGGCCGAGGTGCACGACCTCGCCGCCATTCCCGGCGTGGGTCCCGCCGCTGCGGCGGCGATCAAGGCGTTCTTCGCGGCCGAGACGGACGACCCGGCCGTCCAGGAGGCCGGCTGAGCGGCGACGGTCCGGGCGCGACGGTGCGCCTCGCGCCCGTCACGACCACAGCGTGCTCAGCGGGCGTCGTGCCCCTCGTCCCGCTTCGGCGGGTAGCCCGCCAGGCCGCCACGGCGCTCGAGCCACACGTGGCGCGGCAACGTCATCTGCACGTCGACGCGGCCGCCCGCCACCGGCGCGCGCCGCACCTCGCTGAAGCCGACCTTCTTGAAGGCCGCCTGGGCGCGCGGGTTGTCGGCGAAGGTGTGCAGCTGCACCACCTGCAGGCCACGCTCTTCGAACGCCACGTCGAGGAGCGCCTCGATCGCCTCGGGCCCGTAGCCGCGGCTCCAGTGGCTGCGCTCCCCGATGATGATCCCGAGCGTCGCGCGGTCCGGGCGGATGTCGTAGAGCTCGATGGTGCCGATGTAGTCGCCTGCTTCGTCGAGGATGCCGTACGTGGCGCGATCGACGCGCCTCGCGTCGGCCTTCAGCACCCGCTTCAGCAGCCACACCGGCATGCGGTTCGGGGGGGTGCCGTTCAGGAAGGCGATCTCTGGGTCGCGGAAGTGCTGTGCGATCCGGCGCCAGGCGCGCCCGTCGAGTTCTGCCAGCGGCTGTAACCGCACCCTGGGACCCGTCGGGTGCCGCACCTTCGCGAACGCGGCCGTCATGCGGCCCAGTGTACGCTCTGCTGACGAACGACCGGGAAGGAACGCGACCCATGGCCGACGACCCCACCACCCGCTTCACCACGCCCTTCAAGCGCCTGCGCGACGCCATCAGCCAGGTGATCCTTGGCCAGACCGACCTGGTCGACGACCTGCTCGTCGCCGCCTTCGCGCGCGGCCACGTGTTGGTCGAGGGCGCTCCCGGGCTCGGCAAGACGCGCCTGGTTCGGGCGTTCGCGGACGCCACCGAGCTCAGCTTCGGACGCGTGCAGTTCACCCCCGACCTGATGCCGGCGGATGTCACCGGAACCACCGTCTTCATCGAGGAGGCCGACGGTGATCGTCGCTTCGATTTCCAGGCCGGTCCCGTGTTCCACAACGTGCTCCTGGCCGACGAGATCAACCGCGCCACGCCGAAGACGCAGTCTGCGCTGCTCGAGGCGATGCAGGAGCGGGCCGTCACGGTCTCCGGCGAGCGCCACGTGCTGCCAGAGCCGTTCATGGTGCTCGCCACCCAGAACCCGATCGAGATGGAGGGGACCTACCCGCTCCCCGAGGCGCAGCTCGACCGCTTCCTGTTCAAGCTCAAGGTCGACCGGCCGGACGCGGCGACGCTGCGCCGGGTGCTCGAGTCGACCACGGGCGAGGAGGGCGAGCCGCCCCGCGGCATCGTCAGCCGCGACGAGATGCTCGCCATGCAAGGCATGCTGCGCTCGGTCCCGGTCGCGAGCAGCGCGCTCGACTTCGTCGTACGCGTGATCGACGCCACCCACGACCACCCGCTCGTGCGGCTCGGTGCCTCGCCGCGCGGAGCGCAGGCGATGGTGCTGGCCGCCAAGGGCTACGCGCTCGCCGCCGGGCGCCCGTTCGTCGAGCTCGCCGACCTCCGACGGGCGGCCCGCCCCGCGCTCCGGCACCGCCTGCTGCTGTCGTTCGAGGCCGAGGTCGAGGGGGCGGAGTCCGACCAGGTGGTCGACGAGGTGCTCGACGAGGTCGCCGGCGCCAAGGCGCGCTGACGCGCCGCCCACCATGCTGAGCGACGCCACCAGGAAGCTGCTCGATCGCTACGCCCTCGCGTCGCGCGCGCTGTCGCGCACGTCGGGCGAGCGACTGGCGCGCGAGGCGGGTCAATCGGTCGAGTTCCACGACTTCCGCCCCTACCAGCCGGGCGACGAACTGCGAGCGGTCGATTGGCGCGTCTACGCGCGCACCGGCCGCGTGATGACGCGGCTGTACCAGGCGGAGCG
This sequence comes from Trueperaceae bacterium, assembly GCA_003556805.1. GTDB lineage: Bacteria > Deinococcota > Deinococci > Deinococcales > Trueperaceae > CSSed10-48. The sequence continues at coordinate 25,938 of PWQI01000328.1, forward strand.
CACCATCGACGTCCACGTGTTGCTCGACACCAGCCGCAGCATGGCGATCGGCGGCAAGCTCCCGTACGCCACGGGCGTCGCGCGGCTGCTCGCCTACGTCGCCCACCGCGACGCGCGGGTGCAGGTCCACGACGTCCGGGGTGGCCGCAGCGCGGCCGGCATCGGGCGCCCCGCCCTCGCCGCGGCATGGGGCACCCTGGCCGCCGCCGACACGGGGCCCGACGCGCCCATGCCGGTCGCGGCCATCCGCGCGTTCGCCCTGGGCTTGCCGCGGGTGCGCGGCGCCGGCCTGGTCCTGGTGGTCTCCGACCTCTTCGCCCCCGCCCCGCTGCAGCCGGCGCTGCTCGCGCTGCGCGCCCGCGGCCTGGACGCTGCCTTCCTCCACGTGGTGGCCGAGGACGACCTCGATCCGGTGCCCGGACGCCTCGAGGTCGTTGACGCCGAGAGCGGCGAGCGCATGCTGGCAGGGCCCGACGAGGTCGATGCCTACCGCGAGGCGGCGCAGACCTTCGTGCGCCGCACGCGCGCCGCGATCATGCAGGCCGGCTACGCCCACGTGCTGTTGCGCACCGACGCCGCGCCGCCCGAG
>PWQI01000251.1 GCA_003556805.1 Trueperaceae bacterium
CCGGGTGCGGGTCGTGGCCACCCCCGGGCATGCGCGGCATCACGCCGCGTTCGCGTGGGAGGGTGGTGAGGTCTACACCGGCGACGCCGCGGGGGTGCGCTTCGCGCCCTGGCGGGTGGTCCGCCCCGCGGTGCCGCCACCCGAGGTCGACCTGGCCGCCTGGGACGCCAGCTTCGAGCGCCTGGGCGCCCTAGGCGCGAACGAGCTCCGGCTCACGCACTTCGGTGCCTTCGACGACGTGGCGCGTCACCTCGCCGCGGCGCGCGAGCGCACCCACGCCTGGGCCGACGCGCTGCTGGCGTGGGCGCAGGGCGGCGCCACGCGCGACGACGCCATGCGCCTGTGCGACGACCTCGCTCGCGCCGAACTCGAAGCCGCCGGCGCCGACGACGCGACCGTGCGGCGCTACCTCGCGACCAGCGACGCCGCCATGAGCGTCGCCGGGCTGGAGCGGTACTGGCGCACGCAGCACCCGGAGCGCTGGCCGGGATGGAAGGACGAGGATGCCTGAGTCGCCGTTCCCGCTCGCTCGACAGGCCCGACTGGCCGTGTTCGCGTCGGGTCGCGGTTCCAACCTGGCGTCGCTGCTCGCCGCCTTCCCGCCCGCCGGCGACGAGCCCCTGGCCGCCGTGCGGCTGGTGCTCTCGGATCGCGCCGGTGCGTACGCGCTCGAGCGGGCCGAGGCCGTCGGCGTCGCCGCCGTCCACGTCCCGTTCGGACGCGACCGCGACGGCTTCGAGCGGCGCGCCGACGCGCTCTTGCGCGAGTACGCCATCGACCTCGTGTGCCTCGCCGGCTTCATGCGCGTGCTGTCGCCGGCCTTCGTCGAGCGCTGGCAAGGCCGCGTGATCAACGTGCATCCGAGCCTCCTGCCGGCCTTCCGTGGCCTGCATGCGCAGCGCCAGGCCCTCGAGGCCGGCGTGCGCGAGTCGGGTTGCACGATCCACTTCGTCGACGCCGGGATCGATACCGGCCGCGCGATCGTCCAGCGCCGCGTCGCGCTCGAAGCGAACGACGACGAGGCCAGCCTCACGGCGCGCATCCTCGACCAGGAGCACATCGACTACCCCGAGGCCGTCCGCCTGGTGTTGCGCGGCGAGGTCCGGCCGTGAGCGCCGCTCGGGTCTTGGTCGTGGGTGGCGGCGGCCGCGAGCACGCCCTCGCGTGGGCGCTCGGCCGCTCCCCGCTCGTCGGCGAAGTGCTCGTGGCGCCCGGCAACGCCGGCACCGTCCCCGCCGTGCACATGCCCGATCCGGTCGACGTCGACGCCTTCGCCGACGCGGCGCGCGAGCGCGCGGTCGACCTCGTCGTGATCGGCCCCGAGGCGCCGCTGGTGGCCGGTCTCGCCGACGCCTGCCGCGCGCGTGGGCTGCTCGTGTACGGCCCCGACGGTGCCGCGGCGCGCCTAGAGGCCTCGAAGGTCGACGCCAAGGCGTTCATGCTGCGCCACGGCGTGCCGACCGCGGCGGCTCGGCGCTGCGACGACGTGTCGAGCGCGCTGGCGGCGCTCACGGAGCTCGGCGCGCCGATCGTGGTGAAGCGCTCGGGCCTGGCCGGCGGCAAGGGCGTGACGGTCGCCGAGGGCACCGAAGCCGCCGAGGCGGCCGTGCACGAGGCGTTCGCCGCCGGCGAGGACGCCGTGCTGCTCGAAGAGCGGCTCGTCGGGCAGGAGGTGTCGCTGCTCCTCGTGTGCGACGGACGCGACGCCGTGTCCTTGCGCCTGGCCCAGGACTACAAGCAGGCCGAGGACGGCGACCTGGGCCCGATGACCGGCGGCATGGGCACCGTCGCGCCGGTCGACCTGCTCGACGCTGCGGCGCAGGCCGACGTGATGCGCAGCATCGTCCGGCCGACGCTCGACGGACTGCGTGCCGAGGGGACGCCGTTCGTCGGGACGCTCTTCATCGGGCTGATGCTCACCGAGCGGGGACCCCTGGTCCTGGAGTACAACGTGCGCTTCGGCGACCCGGAGACGCAGGCCCTGCTGCCGTTGCTCGAGAGCGACCTGTTCGAGCTGCTGCGTGACGCCGCCCGCGGCACGCTCGGCACGCGAGCGCTGCGTTGGCGCGCCGGCGCCTGTGCGTGCGTCGTGATGGCCGCTCCCGGTTACCCCGGCTCGCCGCGCACCGGGACGCCGCTCGATGTGCCCGACGACCTCGGCGCCGACGTGCAGGTGTTCCACGCCGGCACACGCCTCGAGGGAGAGCGGCTGGTCAGCGCGGGGGGGCGTGTCCTGAACGTCGTCGGCCTCGGGAACGACATGGCGCAGGCCGTGGCGCGAGCGTACGGGGCGGTCGAGCGCATCGGCTTCGACGGCGCCCACTACCGGCGCGACATCGGTTCGCGCCTCGCGCAGCCGTGACGGGCGCTGCCGTGACCGGCTCAGCCGTGACGCGCGTCCAGCCATGACGCGCCCGACCGTCACGCGCCCAGCACGCGGATGCCTCACACCGAGTCCCGAGCGCCACGCGGTATCGTGGCCCATGGCACGACACCTGCTGGTCGCTACGCTCCTGATCGTCGCGCTGGGCGCCGCCTGCGCGCCGGGCGCCGACGCGCCTCGGCTCGACGTCCAACAGCTCAGCGAGCCCGCCTCCTTCTACCCCCGCGAGACCGGCGCGCGCTGGGCGTACGTGCGCGACGGCGCGGCGCTCGACGGGATCCGCTACGTCGAGACCGTCGACGGCCCGACCGTGATCGACGGCGACGTCTGGATCGCGTTCCGCCTCGTCGGTGGCGGGCAGGACGTCACGCACTACCGCCAGTTCCGCAGCGACGGCGTCTACCTCCGGCGCCAGGTACGCCCGGGAGCCACGATCGACTTCGATCCGCCGATCCGCGAGATGCCCGGCCAGGGTGAGCTGCGCGTCGGCCTGACGTGGCGCGGCGAGACGGTCGCCGACCAGCGCTACCCGAGCGCCGCTCCCGGTCTTCAGCGCATCACCGTGCCGGTCGAGTACGTCTACACCGTCGTCGACAGCCGGCCCGTGACCGTGGCTGGTGCGTCGTACGACGTGTTCGTCATCGACCGTACGGTGCGTCAGTACGACGAGGACGGGGCCGTCAGCGACGAACTGGTGCGCACCACCTGGTTCGAGCCTTTCGTCGGCACGGTTCGGCACGAGAACGGTTGGTTCCTGGTCGAGACGAACGTGCGCTCGGCGGCGCCGTGATGCCGACGGTCAGCGGGCCGGGTCGCGAACCTGGTGCTGGCTCACGGAGCCGTCCCGACGGCGCTCGGTAGGCTGCCCGGAAGGCTGCCACGCGGGGAGGGAAGCACGTGGGCGTGCTCGACCACATCACCGGACCTCAGGACGTCGCTCGCCTGCGCAGCGACGAACTCAAGACGTTGGCGTTCGAACTGCGCGAGGAGATCATCGACGTGTGCGCCGAGACCGGCGGCCACCTCGCCTCGAGCCTCGGCGCGGTCGAGCTGACCGTCGCGCTGCACCACGTGTACGACACGGCTCGGGATCGCATCGTCTGGGACGTCGGTCACCAAACATATGGCCACAAGATCCTGACGGGTCGGCGCGACCGCATGCGCACCATCCGGCGCCACGGCGGCCTGGCCGGCTTCACGACCAGCAGCGAGTCCGAGCACGACGCCCTGACCGTCGGTCACGCCAGCACGAGCCTCGCCGCCGCGTTCGGCATGGCCTTGGCGCGCGACGCCCGTCAGGCGCCCTACGACGTGGCTGCGGTGATCGGCGATGGAGCCCTCACCGGCGGCATGGCGCTCGCGGCGCTCAACCAGATCGGGCACGTCAAGCCGCGCATGACGATCGTGCTCAACGACAACGAGATGTCGATCAGCGAGAACGTGGGTGCGCTGAACACCTTCATGCGTCAGCTTCAGGTCCAACCCTGGTTCCAGCGGGCCGAGCGCTCCGGCAAGGAGGCGCTGAGCGACCTGTGGGCACCGCTCGCGGAGATCACCAGCCGCGCGAAGACGGCCGCCCGCCGCTTCTTCGACCCGGCCTCGAACAACCCCTTCATGGCGATGGGGCTGCGCTACGTCGGACCCATCGACGGTCACGACGTCGAGCAGCTGGTGTACTACCTGCGCCACATCCGCGAACTCGACGGCCCGACCATGGTGCACATCATCACCCGCAAGGGCAAGGGCTACGAGGTGGCGGAGGCCGACCCGATCACCTGGCATGGCGCCTCGACGTTCGACCGCCTCGAACCGGCGGCCGCCGGCAAGGGGTACCAGTGGTCCGACGCGTTCGGTGACGCCGCCTGCGCGCTCGCCGACGCCGACGACCGGGTGTGGGTCATCACGCCGGCGATGCGCGAGGGGAGCGGCCTGGTGCGCTACTCGCGCGAGCACACGAACCGCTACATCGACGTCGGCATCGCGGAGGACGTCGCGGTCACGACCGCGGCCGGTCTGGCCTTGCGCGGCGAGAAGCCGATCCTCGCGATCTACAGCTCGTTCTTGCAACGCGGTTACGACCAGGTGATCCACGACGTCAGCCTGGAGCGCCTCGACGTGGTCTTCGCCATCGACCGCGCAGGCCTCGTCGGTGGCGACGGGATGACGCACCAGGGCGTCTACGACGTCTCGTACCTGCGGGCGATCCCCAACCTGTCCGTGGCGATGCCGCGCGACGTCCCGCAGCTCCGCGGCATGCTGAAGGCCGCGCTGCAGCGCGGCGGCCCGGTCGCGCTGCGCTGGCCGCGCGGCAGCGCCACCCCCGCTCCCGACACCCCGGTCGAGGCGTGGGACGAGGTCGCGTGGGGGACGTGGGAGCGCCTCAAGCCCGGCGACGAGGTGGTGCTGCTCGGCTTCGGGCCGACGGTCGGTACGGCGCTGAGCGTGGCGGGCGACGACCCGCGCGTGGGCGTCGTCGACGCGCGCTTCGTGAAGCCGCTCGACGTCGACATGCTGCTGGCGCTCGCCGACGCAGGGTCGACGATCGTCACGATCGAGGACCACGTGCTCCATGGCGGCCTCGGTTCGGCGGTCGTGGAGACGCTGGCGGATCGCGGTCGCGCCGCGCGCGTCGTGCGCCTCGGGATCCCCGACGTCCACGTCGACCACGGCGACCCACAGCGCCAGCAGGAGGAGCTCGGCTACGGCGTGGAAGCGGTGCGGGCGCGTGTGGCGGCGTTGCTGGGCGAGGGTATCGGCGTTGTTGACATGCCGCAGGCCGCGTCGGTATAGTGACGGTCGCCCATCTGGCGCGTCCTGGACGCGACTCTTGGGTGATCAACGCGGAGCCGTAGTGTAGCGGTTAGCATATCTGCCTGTCACGCAGAAGGTCGCGGGTTCAAATCCCGTCGGCTCCGCCACCCGGCCGGGTAGCTCAGTTGGTAGAGCACACGACTGAAAATCGTGGTGTCGGCAGTTCAAATCTGCCCCCGGCCACCACCTGTGCACGCGAGGCGCCCCACGCGCCTCGCGAACGTACACGGCGGGCCAATGTAGCTCAGTGGTAGAGCAGCCGATTCGTAATCGGCAGGTCGTCAGTTCGAATCTGACCATTGGCTCCAAACGAAAGTCCGTCCCGGACGGCATGAGACGTGCGCGACATCGCGATCGGCGAGTCGCGCACGTGCTCGTCGTGCCGTCCGCGGACCGCCCATGGCGCGAGCGGGCGCGTCCGGGCGCCCGTACCGGAAACGTATTCGGTGCATGCTATATTCCCTCAACCACGCACGCACGATGGACCCCCTCGAGCCGCAACCGGAGACGGCGGCGAGCCCATTGGAGGCGCAGCATGCCCTCGATCACCACGCGCATCGTCGTCGTTTCCGCACTGGCTACACGCGTGGCGCGCTCGAGGGCGACAGCGCCGGAGGCAGTGACGCGTTCGTGCGCTCGTCCGGCAACGACGGCACGCTCCGTTGGACCCGACAGTTCGGCACGAGCTTCAACGACATCGCATTTGGTGTCGCCACCGATGCGAACGGGGGCGTGTACCTCACCGGCGAGACGTTCGGTGCCCTCGAAGGCGCCAGCGCAGGCGGCTTCGACGCCTTCGTCCGGAAGCACGGGCGGTAGCGGGTCGTGCGACCTGCACCGCGACGAGCGTCGTCGACCCGGGGTCGAGGGACACGGTCGCCGAGACGGTCGATCGACCGGGCGTCCTCCGGCCCCGCCAGTTCGAGACCAGTGGCGACGACGTGTGGCCGTCGTGTGCCGATCCCTGCGTGCCTGGCTTCCATCGGCGCGTCCACTGCAAGAACCCGACCCCCACCTGCATGGTCATTCCTTCCCGTTCGCACGTTCGTCACCCCGAGTCGTGGCCGGCAACGGCCGCGATCCCATTGGAGGTACGCCATGCGCTCGATGCTCGCACGACTCGTCGTCGGTTTCGTCCTCGTCCTCACGCTCGTCGCCTGCACGACGCCCAGTGTCACGAGCGTGAGCATCGACGATGGTGATCGGTCCATCGTGGTCGGTGACCCGTTGACGCTCACCGTGACCGTCGTCGCCAGCGGCGGCGCCAGCGCCGCCGTCACCTGGGAGAGCAGCAACGAGGCCGTCGCCGTCGTCGACGACGCTGGGGCCGTCACCAGCCACACGGCTGGCGTCACCGACATCACCGCGACCAGCTCCAGCGATCCCACCATGAGCGATACGATCACGCTGACCGTCGATGCGCCCGGCGTCTTGCGATGGACGCGTCAGTTCGGCACCAGCGAAGAAGACTTCGCCACCGGCGTGGCCACGGACGCGGACGGGAACGCCTACGCCGTAGGCGCTACCTTCGGCGACCTCGAAGGCGCCAACGCCGGCTTCGGCGACGCCTTCGTCCGCTCGTACCGCGGTGATGGCACCCTCCGTTGGACGCGCCAGTTCGGTACCACCAGTGACGGCAGAGCCGAAGGCGTTGCCACCGATGCGAGCGGGAACGTCTACGTCGTCGGCTACACGTTCCTCGCGCTCGAGGGTGAGAGCGCCGGCGGCGTCGATGCGTTCGTCCGTTCGTTCGATCGCGACGGCACGGTCCGTTGGACGCGTCAGTTCGGTACCAACGCCACCGATGAGGCCCTCGGCGTGGCCACCGATGCGAGCGGGAACGTCTACGTCGTCGGTCGTACACTCGGCGCCCTCGTGGGCGACAGCGCCGGTAGCGCCGATGCGTTCGTCCGTTCGTACGCCAGCGATGGCACGCTCCGCTGGACGCGCCAGTTCGGAACCAGCAGCAGCGACGTCGCCACTGGCGTGGCCACCGACGCGAGTGGGAACGTGTATGCCGTTGGTTCCACGGGCGGCGCGCTCGAAGGCGACAGCGCCGGTGGCTTCGACGCCTTCGTCCGTTCGTTCGACGGCGATGGCACGGTCCGCTGGACGCGCCAGTTCGGTACCAGCGGCGGCGACTCCGCCAGCGGCGTGGCCAGCGATGCGAGCGGCAACGTCTACGTCGCCGGCCGGACCGGGGGAGCGCTCGAGGGTCCCAACGCGGGCTTCTTCGACGCGTTCGTGCGGTCGTTCGACGGCGACGGCACGGTCCGCTGGACCCGTCAGTTCGGCACCAGCAGCGACGACGACGCCAGCGGCGTGGAGACCGATGCGAGCGGGAACGTCTACGTCGCCGGCTGGACGGGGGGAGCGCTCGAGGGTAACAACCCTATCAGCACCGATGCGTTCGTCCGTTCGTTCGACGGCGACGGCACGGTCCGCTGGACGCGTCAGTTCGGCACCAGCGGCAGCGACCGCGCTGCCGGTGTGGCCACCGACGTGAGCGGCGGCGTCTTCGTCGCCGGCCGCACGTTCGGCGCGCTCGAGGGTGAGAGCTTCGGCGGCTGGGACGCCTTCATCCGCACGTATGGGCGGTAGCCGGGGGTCGGCCGTTCCCGCGATCGTCATCACGAGTCGTGGCCGTCGACGGTCGCGATCCCGTTGGAGGTACGCCATGCGCTCGCTTCACGTCCGTTTCGTC
>PWQI01000457.1 GCA_003556805.1 Trueperaceae bacterium
AGCAGCGGCGCGTCGCCGTTGAGCACGAGCAGCGTGTCGAAGGTGCCCTCCAGCGCGTCACGCGCGGCGGCCACGGCGGCGCCGGTGCCGTTGCGCGCTCCCTGGTCGACGCACACCACAGGCGCGCCCGCCAGCGCCGCACGGACATGCTCGGCGCCGTGCCGCACGATCACGACCACCCGCTCGGGCGCGAGCGGCGCCACCGCGGCGAGGACGTGCGCGAGCAGCGTCTCGCCCGCCGCCTCGTGCAGCACCTTCGGCAGCCGCGAGCGCATGCGCGTCCCCTCGCCCGCCGCCATCACCACGACGGCGAGGCCCCGTCCCGCGGCGCCCGTCACGAGCGCGGCGGGCCCCGGCGCGCGCCGTCGCGGCGCGCTGCGGCGCGCGCCCCGCCCGGCGGGCGCTTCCCGCCGGACCCCACCGGAACGGGGGGTGGTGCGGCGCCAGCGGCCGGCCGACGCGTCAGCAGCCACGCGCAGACCGCGACGATCACCACGCTGGCGAGCTGGGTGACGGTGAACAGGCCCACGCCACCGACGTCGTCGACGTACACGGGCCACGGCACCGGGTTGTCGCGGAAGGGCTCCTCGAGCACGCTCCGGAGCACCGAGTACCAGATCACGGTGTGCAGGAAGACGGCGCCGGGCACCTGCACGCGCCGCAGGAGGTAGGCCACCACGATGACGAGCAGCACACCGACCACGGCGCCGTAGATCTGCGTCAGGTGCACGACGCACGCGTCGCCCGCCGCGAAGGGGGCACGGCAGGCGGGGGGCGCGAACGACCACAGCGGGTCGCCGAAGACCGCCCGCCCGAACGCGCCCAGGGTCGGCGTGCCCGGCTCGGGCCAACGGAACCCGATCGCCCACTCCGTGAGGCGCCCGCCGGTGTCGGTACCGTTCATGAAGTTGCCGAGCCGGCCACCGACCACGCCGAGCGCCATCACCGGCATCAGGATGTCGAGGTAGCGCCAGACGTCGTACCCCTTGACCCGAGCGCGCCACGCCAGCACCCCGATCACGCCGGCGACGCCGCCGTGGATACTGAGGCCGCCCTGCCATACGGCGAACGCCATCATCGGATTGCCCCCGGGGCCGAAGAAGGCCGCGGGGCTGGTGAGCACGTAGACGAGGCGTGCGCCGACCAGGCCCGCGAGGACCATCCACGGCGCCATGTCGAGCAGCCACTCGGGGTCGAGTCCGCGCGCGCGAGCGGCGCGCACCGTCCATATCGCGCCCAGCACGACACCGAGCGCGATCAGGATGCCGTACCAGCGCAGGTCGAGCGGGCCGATCGAAAGGAAGATGGGGTCCATGAGCCTCCCGCCGGGCGTTCGCGCCCGGTCGCGCCGCGCAGCCTACCAAGCGGCGGGCGCGCTCAGGCGCCGAAGAGCCGAGCGAACGCCATCACGCCGATCACCACCAGGATCACGATCTTGCCGACCACGCCGCCGAGGGCGCCGATCAAGGCGCCGAAGCCGGCCTTGAGCGCCTCCGCCCCACTCCGTCCCGACAGCGCCTCGGCCAGCGTCGCGCCGCCGAGCGCCCCGAGCAAGAAACCCCAGGGCGGCAGGATCACGATGCCCACCAGGCCACCGACGATGCCGCCGATGACGCCCGGGCGGCGCGCACCGAAGTAGCGCGACCCCAGCCAGGTGCCGATGAGGTCGACGCCCTGTGCCAGCAGCGTCAGCACCCCGGTCCAGACGATGAACTCGACGTCGATGCGCTCGAAGCCGGTGATCCAGCCCGCCAGGATCACGCCGCCGAGCGCGATCGGCACCGACGGCAACGCCGGCAGCACCGAGCCCACCGCCGCCACGACCAGACCGAGCAGCAGGACCAGCGCCGCTGCGACCTGGGTCAGCACGACGGGCTCAGGGGGGTGCGCCGCGAACGGACGCGACGACCTCGGGCAGCAGGTCGATCACGCTGGCCAGCGCGGCCTCGGCGATGTCGGCGCCGGACGGCAGGTTGACGATCAGCACGCCCCGGCGCACGCCGACGACGCCACGTGTGAGCGCCATCGTCGGGTGCGTCACGCCGGCGACCGAGCGCATGCGCTCGGCCAGGCCGGGCAACTCGCGGTCGATGACCTCGAGCGTCGCCTCGGGCGTGCGGTCGCGCAGGCCGATACCGATGCCGCCGCAGCTGAACAGGAGGTCGACGCCGTCACCGTCGGCCATCACGCGCAGGCGGCTGCGTATCAGCGCCTGCTCGTCGGCGACGGCCTGGTAGTCGACCTCGACGAAGGGTCCCTTCGCGAGCAACGCGCGCAGGCCTTGCAGCGCCGCGTCCTCGCGCCGGCCGGCGTCGCCGACCGCCTCGACGGTGAGCCAAGCGGTTCGAATCACGAGCGCATCGTAGCGCGTTGCGCCCGGGCGCTTGGCGGACCGGTCCGCGTCCGGTACCGTAGGGCGGTTGCCGCAGCGACGCCACGCGAGGCGTGCGCTCGGCGCCCGCACCGGGCAGACCGTGCGGGCGAAAGCGGAGGTCATCGCCTTGAAGATCCACGAGTACCAAGCCAAGGAGCTCCTCGGAGCGCGCGGCGTCAGCGTGCCTCAGGGTCGGCTCGCCAACACGGTCGAGGAGGCCGTGGCGGCCGTGAAACCGTTGATCCAAGCGACCGGCAACGCGGTCGTGGTGGTCAAGTCGCAGATCCACGCCGGCGGCCGAGGCAAGGGCCGCTTCCTCGAGCACCCCGACCTCGGCGGCGTCAACGTCGTGTTGGACGGCCTGAAGGGCGGCGTCGAGGCCGCCGAGGCGGCCGTCCGGTCGCTCGCCGAGCGCATGCTCGGCAGCACGCTCGTCACCGTCCAGACCGGCCCCGAGGGCAAGCAGGTCAACCGGCTCTACGTCGAGCAGGGCATCGACATAGAGCGCGAGTTCTACCTGTCGGTCGTGCTCGACCGTGCGACCGGCCGCAACATCGTCATGGCGTCGACCGAGGGCGGGACCGAGATCGAGGAGGTGGCGGCGGAGCGGCCAGACGCGATCACCCGGGAGACCATCGACCCGGCGGTCGGCCTGCTCCCCTTCCAGGCGCACGCGTTGACCTGGCGCCTGGGCCTGCGCGGCGACGCGGCCAAGGCCGGGCGTCGCTTCATCACCGCGCTGGCGGGTGCTGCTATCGAGCTCGACACCGACATGGTCGAGATCAACCCGCTCGTGGTGACCAAGGGCGGCGACGTCATGGCACTCGACGCCAAGGTCTCGTTCGACAAGAACGCGCTGTTCCGCCACAGTGCTCTGGCGTCGCTGCGCGATCTCAGTGAAGAGGACGCGGCGGAGATCAAGGCCGCCGACTACGGTCTGTCGTTCATCAAGCTCGACGGCACCATCGGCTGCCTCGTGAACGGCGCCGGCCTGGCGATGGCGACGATGGACACGATCAAGGAGGTCGGCGGCGAGCCGGCCAACTTCCTCGACGTCGGCGGCGGTGCGACCACCGAGAACGTCACCGCGGCGTTCGAGATCATCACCCGCGACCCCAGCGTGAAGGGGATCTTCGTCAACATCTTCGGCGGCATCATGAAGTGCGACACCATCGCCAACGGCGTGCTGCAGGCCGTGCATAACGTGGGGCTGCAGGTGCCCCTGGTGGTGCGCCTGGAAGGGACCAACGTGGAGCTCGGCAAGCGCATCATCGAAGACGCGGGCCTGCCCGGCCTGGTGGTGGCCGGCAGCATGCGAGAAGGCGCCGAGCGCATCGTGGAGTTGACCCGATGAGCGTGCTCGTCGGCACTGGCACCAAGCTGCTCGTGCAGGGCCTCGGCGGGGCCGGCAAGTTCCACGTCGACCGCTCGATCGCCTACGGCACCCAGGTGGTGGCCGCCCCCCACCCGACGCGCGCCGGCGAGGTCGAGGTGTTCGAGGGCGAGGTCGACGCCAGCGGCGTGCCGGGACGCACCGGCTCGTACCGGGTCGAGGTGCCGATCTTCGCAACGGTGCGCGACGCGGTCGCGGCGACCGGCGCGAACGCCTCGGTCGTGTTCGTGCCGCCCCCGTTCGCGGCCGACGCGATCATGGAGGCGGCCGACGCCGGGGTCGAGCTCGTGGTGGTGATCACCGATGGCATCCCGATCCAGGACATGGTGCGCGTCAAGCGCTACCTGGAGGGCAAGCGCACGCGTCTGGTCGGCCCGAACTGCCCGGGTGTGATCACGCCGCACGAGTGCCGCATCGGCATCATGCCGGGGTACATCCACGAGACCGGCCGCGTCGGCGTCGTGAGCCGCTCCGGCACGCTGACGTACGAGGCGGTGAAGCAGCTGACCGACAACGGCCTCGGCCAGACGACCGCGGTCGGCATCGGCGGCGACCCGGTGAACGGCACCAACTTCGTCGACGTGCTGCGGCTGTTCCAGGACGATCCGGCGACCGAGGCGATCATCATGATCGGCGAGATCGGCGGCACGGCCGAGGAGGAGGCCGCGGCGTTCATCCGCGACCACGTCACCAAGCCGGTGGCCGCGTTCATCGCGGGCACCACCGCCCCGGCCGGGAAGCGCATGGGGCACGCCGGCGCGATCATCTCCGGCGGCGCCGGCACGGCGGCCGAGAAGATCGCCGCGCTCGAGGCGGCTGGCGCCGTCGTGGCCGTGACGCCGTCCGACATGGGCGACGCCGTGCTCGAGGCGATGCGCCGGGCGGGCAGCGCCTGAGGCACGCCTCACCGAGCGGTGCGAGCGAAGCGGCCGCGGCCCCTCCCGTGGGCCGCGGCCGCTTCGCGCCGAGCCCGACGGGCGACCTGCACCTGGGCAACGCCCGGACGGCGCTGCTCGCCTGGGCGAGGGCCCGGCGCGAGGGGCAGCGGTTCGTGATGCGCGTCGAGGACATCGACGGCCCGCGCACCGTCCCGCACGCCGTGGAAGGCAACCTGGCGGAGCTGCGCTGGCTGGGCCTCGAGTGGGACGAGGGGCCCGACGTGGGCGGCGAGAGCGCCCCGTACCGGCAGTCCGAGCGCGTGGATCGCTACCAGGCGGCGCTCGAGGCGCTGGTAGCCACGGGCAGCGTCTTCTCGTGCTACCTGTCGCGCCGCGACCTGCGCGAGGTCGCCTCGGCGCCGCACGGCCCGACCGGTCCCGTGTACGGCGCCGCCGAGCGCGTCGAGAACGAACGCGTGCGACGGGAACGCGAGGCCGCCAGCGCCGCCTTCTGCCTGCGCTTCGCGCCGCCGGTGGGCGCGGCCGCCGGCGCGCTCGCGCTCGACGACGTGCTGCGCGGACGCGTGACGTTCGACGCCGAGCGCGACGTCGGCGCGATCGTCGTGCGGCGCGCCGACGGGCTCTGGGCCTACGCGCTCGCGGTGGTGGTCGACGATGCCGCGATGGGCATCAGCGAGGTGGTGCGCGGCGACGACCTGCTCGCGGCGAGCGGCGCGCAGTTGGCGCTGCAGCGCGCGCTGGGACTCCCCACGCCGCGCTACCTGCACGTGCCCATGCTGCTCGACGTGGCGGGCGAACGCATGGCGAAGCGCCGTGGCGGCCACACGCTGCGCGCCCTGCGCGCCGCGAGCGTCGACCCGGCCCGGCTGCGCGGTGCGCTGCTCGCAAGCGCGGGCCTGCTGAACGAGCCGCGACCGCTCGGCATCGACGAGACGATCGCCCTCGCGGATCCGGCGCGCCTCGACCGCGCTGCGCGGCCCTGGGACGCCGCCCTGGCGAGCTTCGTGGCGCCGGACTGACGCGCACGGTCTTGCCGTCGCCGGGCGAGCCCGGTACACTCCGGCCATGTCGCCCCGATCGCGTGTGCGTACACCGCGCAGTTACAAGTGGCACCACCAGCGTTGGTGGTGACGCCCGCGCCCTGTTGGCACGACCTGTAGGTGCGACCTGGCGCCCCCCTGAGCGGGCACCCGAGCCGCGCACCGGCACCACCGTTCGCCACGTCCCTCATCGTCCTGACACCCGTTCGGCACCCGCCGAACGTGCCCGACCCGCGTGGAGGTTCCCGTGTTCCCCACTCCCGACGCCCGCGGCCGCTTCGGCCCCTATGGCGGTCGCTTCGTGCCCGAAACGCTCATCCCGGCCCTCGACGAGCTCGCCGAGGCGTACGCCGCCGCCCGTGCCGACCCCGACTTCGAGGCCGCGCTCGCGGCCGAGCTCCACGACTTCGTCGGCCGGCCCAGCCGCCTCACCTTCGCCGCGAACCTCACCGAGCGATTGGGCGGCGCGCAGGTGTACCTCAAGCGCGAGGACCTCAACCACACCGGTGCGCACAAGATCAACAACACCCTCGGCCAGGCGCTGCTCGCCAAGCGTATGGGCAAGCGCCGCGTGATCGCCGAGACGGGCGCTGGGCAGCACGGTGTCGCGACCGCCACCGCGGCCGCACGGCACGGCCTCGAGTGCGTGGTCTACATGGGCGAGGAGGACATCCGACGCCAGGCGCTCAACGTGTTCCGGATGCAGCTGCTGGGCGCCGAGGTGCGCACCGTCACCTCCGGCACCCGCACCCTCAAGGACGCCACCAACGAGGCGATCCGCGACTGGGTCACCAACGTGCGCGACACCTTCTACATCATCGGCAGCGTCGTCGGCCCGCACCCCTACCCGATGATCGTGCGCGATATGCAGTCGGTGGTGGGCCGCGAGCTCATGTCGCAGCTCGAGGCCGCGACCGGGCGCCGCACGCCCGACGCGGTGGTCGCCTGCGTCGGGGGCGGATCGAACGCGATCGGCGCCTTCGCGCCCTTCGCCTACCTGAGCGACGACGAGCGCCCCGACCTGATCGGCGTCGAGGCGGCCGGGCACGGCGTGGGCGTCGGTCCGCACGCCGCCTCGATCGCGGGCGGCAAGCGCGGCGTGCTGCACGGCGCGCTGATGTACCTGCTCTCCAACGACGACGGTCAGATCGACCCCGCGCACAGCGTCTCGGCCGGCCTGGACTACCCCGGCGTCGGCCCGGAGCACAGCTGGTACGCCGACAGCGGCCGCGCGCGCTACGTGGCCGTCGACGACGACACGGCCCTGGCCGCCTTCGCGACGCTGGCCGAGGTGGAGGGGATCATCCCCGCGCTCGAGACGGCGCACGCCGTCGCGCACGTGCTGGAGCTGGCGCCGACGATGCGCCCCGACCAGGTGGTGGTGCTGGTCGTGTCGGGCCGGGGCGACAAGGACGTCAACGAGGTCATCCGGGTGCTGAGCGAGCGCGACGGCGCCGCCGGGGCGCCGTCGTGAGCGGGCTCGGACCCGCCACCGGTGCGGCGGGCACGGCCTCGGCCGACGCCGCTCCCGAGCGCGGCGAGCAGCGGCTGCGCCGTGCCTTCGCGCGCGCGGCCGAGGCAGGTCGCGCCGCCTTCGTGCCCTACCTGACCGCCGGCTTCCCGGACCCCGCGACGAACCTCGAGGCCGCCCGCACGCTGCTGCGCCACGCCGACGTGCTCGAGGTCGGCCTGCCCTACTCCGACCCGCTGGGCGACGGACCGACCATCCAGCGGGCCTCCGAGGCGGCGCTCGCGGCGGGCACACGGACGTCGGACGTGCTGGCGCTGGTGCGCACGCTGCGCGCCGAGAGCGACGCGGCGATCGTGGTGATGACGTACTACAACCCGATCTACTGCTACCAGGGGCCCGGCGGCGTCGGCGAGGCCGGCTTCGTCCGCGATCTCGCCGACGCCGGCGCCGACGGGATGATCCTGCCCGACTTGCCGCCCGACGAGGCCGACACGCTGATCCCGCTGGCCCACGCAGCCGACCTCGCGACGGTGTTCCTGGTCGCGCCGACCAGCACGGACGCGCGTCTGGCGATCGTCACACAGGCGTCACGCGGCTTCGTGTACGCGGTCTCGGTCACCGGCGTGACGGGTGCCCGGGA
>PWQI01000035.1 GCA_003556805.1 Trueperaceae bacterium
CGACCGCGCTCCTCGCGTTCCCGACCCGTTACAGCCACAGCCCCGTCGAGACCGTCGACGAGCGCGACCTGAGCGGCGTGCTGCGGCTGCTCGAGGGGTTCGTGACGAACCCGGGGGTGGGCTGAGCGGCGCGAGGCGCGGGCCGCCCAGCCGCGCCGCGCAGCTGGGGCCTACGCGTCTCCCTCGGGGATCGCGCCGGGCACGAACGCTCCCGCCCGCAGCAGCGGCTCGCCGTCCACGTCGAGGTCGATGTCGAACGGGATGACGTCGACGTGCACGTCGCTCTGCCAAGCGGCACCGGTCAGGTGGCCGTAGGGGTCGCCGAAGGCGACGTGGAGTCCGGGGAGCTTCTCGTCTTGCAGCAGGTTGCCCGTCGGGGCCGACAGTCCCACGTTGGTGCCGATCGCGAGCTCGCCTACGCGCGTGCCGTTCACGGCGCGCGTGAGGTGCGACCAGAAGGCGTCGCGCAGCCCGGCATCGGGGTGCTCGACGGCGGTGGCGAGGCCGTCGACCAACGTGACCCGCAGCGGCACCTCGAGCAGCCCGTACGTCTTGGAGAAGTGGTCGCCGATGAGCCGGGCGGTGAGGGTGCCGTCGACGCGGACGGGGCAGGTGAAGGTCTCGCCCTCCGGTAGGTTGCCCCAATCGCCCTGCTCGTGGAGCAGGCCCGTCCACGGCACCCAGGCGGCGTGGGCCGAGTCGACGTGCGCCGTGAGGTCGGTGCCGTCGGCGTTGCGGGCGGTGATGGTGCGCGCGTCGCGGACGCGTTGGTACACCGCCATGGTGGCGGCGGCGACGCGTC
This sequence comes from Trueperaceae bacterium, assembly GCA_003556805.1. Classification (GTDB taxonomy): domain Bacteria; phylum Deinococcota; class Deinococci; order Deinococcales; family Trueperaceae; genus CSSed10-48. Next base: position 803 of record PWQI01000035.1, read on the forward strand.
GGTAGTCGACCTGCATCCCGGTGGCCATCAGCGTGGGATCGATGCCGATCATGTGCCCGTGGCGGGTGCGCAAGGAGCCCTGCAGGTGTCGACCGAGCGGTATGCGGAAGCGGATCTCGCCGGCCTGTCCCTGTGCGGCGAACACCGACACCGTGGGTGCGAGCGCGTCGAGCCGCTCGAGCAGCCCTGCGGGGACGCCTCCCAGTGGGCGCGTGCCGAGGTCCTCGAGCACGATGGTGGTGACGTCGGCGCCGCGGGCGGTGGCGGCCTGCGCGAGCGCGCTGCCGATGGCCTTCGTGGCCGCATCGGTGAAGACCACCACGCGATCGTCTGGCCGCACCGCGAGGCAGGTGGCGACCGCGTTCTCGGCGCCGCGCGCGATGGTCGCGTCGTCGATGGCCGGTCCCCCGGAGGCTCGACTCACGTGACCACCGACCGCTCGGTGGGCACGTCGAGGTGCGCGCCGTTCTCGACCACGGCCGCGAGCCGCTCCACCGCGGTCCAGAGGTCCTCGTAGCCGACGTAGAGCGGCGCGATGCCGAGGCGGATGCTGTCCGGGGCGCGGAAGTCGGGGATCACGTTGGCAGCCGTCAACGCGCGGCTGATGCGGTAGGCGTCGTCGTGCGCGACGCTGACGTGCGATCCGCGCCGCACCGGGTCGCGTGGGCTGGCCACGCGGAACCCAAGCGGCGCGAGGCGGTGGTCGACGAGATCGATCAGGTACGCGCCGAGGTCGCGCGCCGTCGCCTCGACCGTCGCCATGCCAGCCTCGCGCAGCAGCTCGATGCCGGGTTCGAGGGCGAGCAGCGACACGACCGGCGGCGTGCCCGCGACGAAGCGGCGGATGCCGTCCGCCGGCTCGTAGCGCAGCTCGAACGCGAACGGGTCGCGCTGACCGAACCACCCTTGGATCGGCGGCACGAGCTGCGATTGCAGACCCTCTCGCACGTAGAGGAAGGCCGGTGCGCCGGGGCCGCCGTTGAGGTACTTGTAGCCGCAGCCGATGGCCAGGTCGGCGCCCCACGCGTCGAGCGCCACCTCGACCGCGCCGACCGAGTGCGAGAGGTCCCAGAGCACGAGTGCGCCGCGCTCGTGGGCGGCCGCGGTGATGCGCGCGGCGTCGTAGCGGTAGCCGCTCTTGAACGCGACGTGCGACAAGGTGACGAGCGCGGTGTCGTCGTCGATGGCGTCGAGCAGCGCGTCCTCGTCGGCGTGGACCTGGTCGTGGTCGGTCGGGACGACGACCAGTCGCGCGCTTGCGCGCTGTCGCACCGCGCCGTCGAGCACGTAGACGTCGCTCGGGAAGTTGAGCGTGTCGGTGACGATGGTGCCGCGCGGGGCACGATGCTCGAGCGCCGCGAGCGCGAGCTTGTAGAGGTTGACGCTGGTCGAGTCCGCGAACGCGACCTGGCCCGGGGCGGCGCCGATCAGCGGCGCGAGCAGGTCGCCGAGCCGCAGTGGGGCGTCGAACCAGCCGTCGCCCCACGAGCGGATCAGGCGCTCCCCCCACTCCTGCTCGACCACCTGCGCCACGCGCTCTCGGGCGGCGTGCGTGAGTCGGCCCAGCGAGTTGCCGTCGAGGTAGACGAGATCGGCGTCGGCCTCGACGAAGCGGGCGCGGTACTCGCGCAGCGGATGCTCGAGGTCGCGGCGGTGGGCGTCGGTCCGGTCGAGGGTCATGGCTGGTGTCACGGCGGGGTTCACGGCGTCGCGTTCAGGACGCGACCGGCGCGGTCGCGAGCACGTCGACTCGCACGAGGGCGTCGCCCGTCACGTCGGGAGCGACGATCACCGAGCGCGTGGGGGGGATGATCGCGCCGAAGCGGCGCGTGGTGACGTCGTTGAAGGCGGGGTAGATGTCGAACGCCTGGATGTACACGGTCAGTTTGGTGAGGTCCTGGAGGACGGCACCGCGCTCGCCGAGCAGCGCAAGGGCGCGGTCGATCAGCGCCTCGGTCTGGGCCGCCATGTCGGCGCCGGGGGCGTCGACGCCGTTGAGCACGAGGAACGGACCGGACGCGATCACCTCGCCCTCCGGGCCGTGCATGAAGGGGCGGATCGCATCCGTGGCGGCCGCAGCGTCGGTTCCCGCGCGCGCCACGCACCAGTCGAGCTCGACGTCGCCGTGCATGGCGCAATCGGCGACGCGCACGTGGTTGACGAGCGGTGGGTCGAAGCCCAGGAAGGCGCGGGCGCGCTCGCGAACGATGCGCTCACCGTCGTCGACGGTGGTGAAGGCGGACAGTTCGACCACGCGCTCCAGCGCGTCGCCGGCCGCCCACGTCACGGCCGCGAGGTGCTCGAGCGCGGCGTCGACCTGGCCCTCGAACGTGGCTGCGAGGGCGCGCAGCTCCGAGCCGCGCGTGTACGGCGCTCCGATCTGCCCGCCGGTGAAGAGCACGCCGCCGGCGGCGAGAGCCTGGGAGCGGAATCCGGTCGAAGGCGGCGCGGCGTCGGTCTCGAAGCGCACCCGCGCGCCCGGGTACCCGCGCTCGCTCACGCGTACCCCCAGGCGCTGAGGTCGACCAGCGGCAGCGTCAGGCGCGTACCGCCCTGGAACACGTCCTGGATGCGCTTGAGTGCGTCGATGTCGGTGGCAGCGTCGCCTGCCACCAGGATCAGGTCGGCGACCTTACCTGCCTGCACCGTGCCGACGCGGTCGTCGAGGCGCAGGATCTCGGCGTTGGTGAGCGTGGCGGCCCGGATGGCCTCGAGCGGTGACATGCCGATCTCGGTCAGCAACCGGCACTCCTGGGCGAGCGAAGCGCGCGGGTTGTCGGCATCGGTGCCGGCCGCGATGCGGACGCCAGCGCGGTAGGCCTTGGCCAGCGCCTCGGTGGCGACCACCGACACCTCCGCTGCCATCTTCGCGATGTGCGGGCCGAAGCCCATGTCTTCGCCGAAGTGCTCGAGGCTCCAGGCGATCGCCTGGGTGGGGCAGATCGGCGTGTCGGTGTCGAGCAGCATCTGGATGGTCGCGTCGTCGAGGAAGTCGGCATGGTCGACCCAGTCGACGCCGGCCTCGATGGCGTTGCGGATCGAGACGGTGCTCACGGCGTGCGCGCTGCACAGGCGGTCGGCCTTGTGGGCCTCTTCGCACACGGCGCGCATCTCCTCGACGCTGAGTTGTGGCCAACCGGGCGGGCCGACCAGGCGACCGCCGCCGCCGCCGATCGACGACGCGCCGTACAGCTTGAGCACGTCGACGCCGGCCTTCAACTGCAACCGAGCTTCGCGCCGGGCCTCGTCGGCGCCGGTGATCTCGACCGCGTGGTCCTCGTTGCCGGCGCGCATGCCACCCGTCTGGGCGATCAGCGCGCCGCTGGCGACGACGCGCGGGCCCATGCTGAAGCCATCGGCGATGGCCTCGCGCATCGCGACCGCCATGTTGTCGGGTGCGCCCGCGTCACGGATCGTCGTGACGCCTTGCTGCAGCCAGATCTTCGCCGCGCGCGCGGCCTTGAAGATGGTGGTCGCGATCAGCGGATCGCGTCGGAACGTCTGCTCCTGCGGGCCGCCGAGCCGCTCGACCAGGAGAAGGAACTGGTGGAAGTGCAGGTCGATGAGGCCGGGCAGCAGCGTCTGGCCGGGGGCGTCGATGCGTTCGACGGCGGGACCGCTCGGGGCGTGCTCGGCGGGGACGACGGACGTTACGCGGCCGTCCTCGACCACCACGGCCATGCCGGTTTCGGCCGGCGCGCCCGTGCCGTCGACGAGGTGTTCGGGTGTGATGACGGTCGTCACGGTGTGACCTCCATGGTCAGCGAGACATCCAGGGGTCGATCGCGTCGCGCAGAGCGTCGCCCAGGAAGTTGAACGCGAGGAGCGTGAGGGAGAGCGCCAGCGCGGGCGCCAGGATCATGTGCGGATGCCCACGGATGCTGGGCACCGCGTCGGCGATCATCAGCCCCCAGCTGGGCGTCGGGGGCGCCACGCCGAGGCCGAGGAAACTGAGGCCGGCTTCGATCATGATCGCCGCGGGCAGGCCCAGGGTGGTGGCGACGATAATCGGCGGCAGCACGTTCGGGAACACGTGGCGACGGATGATCTGCCAATCGCTGGCGCCGAGGCTGCGGGCGCCGTCGATGTAGTCGTTGGTCTTGACCTTGAGCACCTCGGCCCGCACCAGGCGCGCGACGGTGAGCCAGAAGATCAAGCCGAGGGCGATGAACACGCCGAGCAGGCCGCCGGTGGCACGGTTGGCTTGGACCAAGAGCTCCCCGACGGGCCCACTGGCGGTGCGCAGGTTGGCCTGGACGAAGGTCATCACGATGATCACGAACAGCAGGCTCGGGAACGCGTAGAGGACGTCGACCACGCGCTGCACCACGAGGTCGAAGCGCCCGCCGATGTAGCCCGACGCGAGGCCGATCGGCACGCCGATCAAGAGGATGATCGCCTGCGCCACGAAGGCGACGGAGAGCGACACGCGCGTGCCGTGGATGAGGCGTGAGAGCACGTCGCGTCCGAGCTGATCGGTGCCGAGCCAGTGCTTCTCGGAGGGCGCCTGGGTGATGGCGGTGAAGTCGACCGCGGCGTAGCCGTAGGGCGCGATGACCGGCGCCAGGAGCGCCACGAGGATCAGCGCGACGATGTAGGTCAGGCTGAGGAGCGCGATCGGGTTGCGCCGCAGCCGCTGGAAGGCGCGTTGGCCGAGCGAGCGGCCGCGAGGCGCCGAGGTCAGGGTGGGAAGGGTGGCGGGCACGGCTTCAGGCATAGCGGAGCTTCGGGTTGATGAAGAAATAGAGGAGGTCGACGACCAGGTTCATGATCATGACGACGGTGGCGAAGAGCAGCGTGGTGCCGATGATGACGGGGTAGTCGCGTGCGGTGACGCTGGTGACGAAGTAGCGACCGATGCCCGGCACGCCGGTGATGGTCTCGACGAAGAACGAGCCGGTCACGACCTCGGTGAAGGCCACGCCGGCGACGGTCACGACCGGCATCAGCGCGTTCGGGAGGCAATGGCGGATCAAGATCAGCTGGCCTCGCAGGCCCTTGGCACGCGCGGTGCGGACGTAGTCGAGGCGCAGCGTCTCGAGCATGCTCGCGCGGGTGTAGCGGGCGATCAGCGCCATGGGTGCCAGGGCGAGTGCGCTGGCGGGGATGATCACGCGCCGCGAGAAGGGCCCGTCCCAGCCGCTCGTGGGCAGCCAACCGAGCGTGACCGCGAGCAGCACGACGAGCACGGTCGCGACCACGTAGTTCGGCGTCGAGATGCCTACGATCGAGAGGAAGGTCGCCAGACGGTCGACCCACGTGTTGTGGTTGACGGCGCTGACGATCCCGAGCGTGATGCCGAAGACGACCGCGATCACCATGGCGACGAGGCCGAGCTGCAAGGAGACCGGGAAGAAGTTCCGGATGATGGTGTTGACGCTCTGCCCGACGCGCGTGTAGGAGTCGCCCAGGTCGCCGCGCGTCACGATGCCCCAGAGGAAGGTCGTGTACTGCTCCCAGATCGGTCGGTCGAGGCCGTAGCGCTCGTTGAGGCGCTCGACCACCTGCGGCGGGATCGGCCGGCCGCCGTCGTCGTTCCAGGGGCTTCCGGGCGTCGCCTGCATCAGGAAGAAGGTGATGGTGTAGACGACGAGCAGGCTGGGGATGAGCAGCGCGACGCGCTGCAGGACGTAGGTGGTCACGTGCTCCTCCCTTCGGGGGCAGTGAGGCTGGACATCGGATCCTCAGGCGGGTGGCGCACCTCGCAGCGAGGCGCGCCACCGTCGCGTGGCGTCTCGGACCGGTGGTCCGAGACGCGCGGGGTTCAGCGCGTGACGCGCAGGCCGGGCGGGGCTGCCACCCGGAGCATCTCGGCGATCGAGGTGACGACGTCGCCGAAGTGCTCGACGTGCTCGGCGACGAGCCAGGTGCGCGCCTCGTAGACGAGCGACAGGATCGGCACGTCCTGGTTCACGAAGCCTTCGGCCTCTTGGTACATCGCGACGCGCTCGTCGAGGTCGGGATGGGTGATGGCGCGGCGGATCAGGTCGACGTACTCCGCGTCGTCGTAGCGCGAGTGGCGCACGTTGCGGGCCGGGTCGATCTGGTTGTTGTGGAACTGGTGCGGGTCGGCCATGCCGGCCCAGTTGAGCGCCAGGTAGGCGTCGAAGGGCTCGTCGGCGCGCGAGTTGCGGTACGCGGTCATCGCGGCGGGCTCGAGCGATTGCAGCTGCACCTGGATGCCCAGGTTCTGCGCCCACATGGCCTGGATGGCCTGGGCGAGCAGCGACTCGCGCTGCAGGCTCCAGTAGTACAGGGTGAAGGACGGGAAGCCCTGGCCACCGGGGTAGCCGGCCTCGGCGAGCAGCGCCTGTGCAGCCTCGACGTCGGTCGGGAGGCGGGTGCTGGGGTCGTGGCTCTCGAGCTCGGGAGGGCTGAAGCTGGTGGCGGGGGCGAAGGCGCCGCGCAGCACGGCGTTCGCGAGCACGTCGTAGTCGATGGCTTGGGCCAGGGCGCGGCGCACCAGCACGTCGGCTGTGACGCCGTTGCCGGTGTCGAACACCATGATCACGGCGCCGGAGATCGGCAGCGGCTGCAGCCGCTGGCTCAGGACCGGGTCGTCCCGGACGCGCTCGAGGTCGGCGGGCGGCACGATGCCGACGTCGAGCTCACCGGTCTCGAAGCCCGGCACCGACTGGCCCCAGGGGTCGCCGAGCAGCGTGTACTCGATGCGGTCGACGTGGCGGTTGTCCTTCCACACACCCTCGTAGTACGGGTTCTTCACGAAGACCATGCGCTGGTCGTGCTGCCAGGTCTCGAGCATGTAGGGACCGTTGCCGACGTGGTTGCCTGCCTCCATCCACTGGTCGCCGTGGAGCTCGATAAGGTCGAGGCGCATGGGGAAGAACTCCTGGCGGCCGACCGAGCGGAGGAAGAAGGGCGTGGCGGTCTCGAGCGTGACGCGCAGCGTGTGGTCGTCGAGGACCTCCAGGCCGACCTCGCTGGGATCGGTGACCTCGCCCAGGTTGTAGGCCTCGGCGTTCAGGATCGCGAACAGGTTCTGCGGCTGATA
>PWQI01000173.1 GCA_003556805.1 Trueperaceae bacterium
CAGCTTGACGGCCGATACCCCATTGGGATATACGTGGGGGCATGAAGAGACTGCTGTCCCGTCCGTTGACATGGCTCGTCGCCGCGGTCGCTGCCGTGGCCGGCACGGCCGTCGTCGTCCTCTCGCAACCGGCGAGCGCGAGTGGACCGCTCACGACGGTGAGTGTGCACGATATGGCCGCTGGCCTCGCGGAGGGCGCGTTGGTGCTCGACGTGCGCGAGCCGTTCGAGTACGCCGACGCCCACGTCGCAGGGACGGTCCTCGTGCCGCTCGCGACCGTGGCCGGACGGGCCGACGAGTTCCCCAAGGACGAGCCGGTCTTCGTGTTCTGTCGCACGGGGAACCGCTCGCTGGCGGCCGCCGAGGCGTTGGTTGCGGCCGGGTTCAGCGACGTGCGCAACGTCGATGGCGGGATCGTCGCCTGGCACGCCGCCGGGCTGCCGCTGACGCGCTGAGCGACGCCGCTCGCTCCGCTTTCAGTCGACGGCGTCGAGGGTGCTGGGCTCGGCGGCCGCGATGCGCGCCACCACCACGCGATCGCCTCCTTGGCGCTTGGCCTCGTACTGCGCGTCGTCGGCGCGGGTGAGCACGGTCTCGAGATCCGTGGCGACACCGCTCGCGATAGCGCACACCCCGACGCTCGCGCTGACGCCGATCCCGCCGCGATCGCCGGCCGACCCACTGGGCACGGAGGTCGCGGCCACCGCCTGACGGACGCGCTGGGCGACACGCAAGGCGTCCTCCTCCGTGGTGTTGGGGAGGCACACGCCGAACTCCTCGCCGCCGTAGCGCCCGAGCAGGTCGGTCGGCCGCAGGTTGGCGGCGACCGCCTTCGAGATGGCGCGCAAGAGCCGGTCGCCGACCAGGTGCCCGTAGTGGTCGTTCACGAGCTTGAAGCGATCCAGGTCGAAGATCACGAACGCGGTCGGTTCGCCGTCGCGGACCGCCCTGGTCAGAACACGCTCGGTGAGTTCGAGGAGGTGGCGCCGGTTGGCGATGCCCGTGAGCTCGTCGGTCAACGCGAGTTGGCTGAGCATGCGCTGGAGCCTCATGTGGTCGCTGACGTCGCGCAGCACGACCACGCTGCCGAGCGCGTCGGCCCTGGGCCCGCGCACCTGCGCGATCCTGGCGTCGTAGCTGCGACCCGCGAGTTCGATGGGTTCGGCCTCGACGATGGTGTCGGTGGTCCTCGCGGCCTGGGCCGCCGTCACGTCGCGGCCGAGGAGGTGGGCGAGCGGCTGGGCGAGCCATGGCTCGCTCGTCGTCGTGCGCAGGAGGGCCGCCGCGGCCTCGTTGTGGTCGACGAGGCGACCGTCGTCGTCGACCACGAACGCGGGGTCTTGCATGCGCTCGAACACGAGCGCTCGGGCGATGGGCGACACGTCGGCCAACGCGTAGCGAGTCACGCCGACGTAGACCAACACGCTGAAGAACACGAGTGCGTAGGGGCTCGTGTCGATCGGCAGCGGGAGGACCCCGAGCAGGTACACGAGGCTGCCCAACCACGGCAGGAAGGTCGCGAGCGCGACGGTCAGGGCCTGGGAGCGTACGGCGCTGCCATGTGGCGCCCGCGCCCATCCTCGCAGCAGCGTGACGTTCGTGACGATCAGGGCGACGGCCATGTAGATGTGGAAGAGCACGTACCACGGGCCTCGGTCGAAGTCGATGAGCGTCAGGGGCCCTGCCTCGACCATGCGCGGGTTGGCGTGGTAGAGACCGTGCAGTGGGTTGGTGTACACGAGAACCACGGTCGTGAGCGACAGCGCCAGGGCGACGAGCATGACGGGTCGCGAAGCGAGCCGCGGCGCCCGCCCGACGTCAGCGGCCAGGAGCAGCAGCAGCACTGGGGCGAACGCGATCCCGAGGTGCTGGACCCGGTAGGTCGCGAACACCCACGCGACGCTGTCGCCGGCGAGTTCGAGGCCGTACCCGAAGGCGTAGAGGGCGCTCCCGAGGAGCAGCAGGGCGAGCACCGGTGTGCGCCGCGCGTGGCCGCGCTGCCACACCAGCAGCAGCAGTGCGAGCGCGAGGGTGGCCACCAACCAGGTGCCCGCGATCAGCGCGATCTGGAGCGTCACGTCACTCCCGTCGGGCAGAACGAGCGAAGCGGCATGCCCGATGCTACGCGTTGGTCGCCACGGTCGTCGCATTCGCAGCGTCACGCCGACGTGGTCGAGCGCTGTTGACGGAGGGCGCGCAACGCGATACGCTCAGTTTTAGGAATACCGAAATCGTCTTTTCATGGCTACTAGAAAGGTCTGACCACATGCACCACAGCAACGCTCGCGTTCGACACCACGTCACGCCACACCCGCTCGTCAGGGTGCTCGCGTTCGTCCTCTTCGTCACCGTGGCCTGGTCCGCGACGGCCCAGGCGCAGGCGGACGCCACCACCCAGCCACTTGCCGTCGTGGCCACCACCGGCATGGTCGCCGACATGGTCATCGAGGTCGGCGGTCCGTGCGTCGACGTCGTCGCGCTGATGGGGCCCGGCATCGACCCGCACCTCTACCGCGCCAGCGCCGGTGACGTCGACCGGCTCGGCCGCGCCGACCTGATCGTCTACAACGGCTTCAACCTGGAGGGTCAGCTCGGGTCGGTCCTCGACGCGGTCGGCCGACGCACGCCGACGCTCGCGCTGGCCGAGGCCATCGCCGCGACCCTCGTGTCCGAAGACCAGCTCCTGGAGGGCGAAGACGAGTTCGAAGGCAGCACCGATCCACACCTCTGGGGCGCCGTCGACCTGTGGGGGCGCGGTGCCGACGTGGTCGCCGCCACCATCGCCGACCTGCGGCCCGCCTGCGCCGACGACGTCCGCACGCGCGCCAGCGCCTACGTCGCTGAGCTCGCTGCGCTCCACGCGTGGGCGCTGGCCAGCACCGCCAGCGTGCCCGAGGCGGAGCGCGTGTTGATCACGTCGCACGATGCGTTCGCGTACTTCGGTGCCGCGTACGGCTTCGATGTCGCCGGCATCGAAGGGATCAGCACCGAGTCCGAGGCGAGCATCGCCGACATCCGCGAGACGGCCGACCTCGTCGTCGAGGCAGGGGTGCGCGCCATCTTCATCGAGACGACGATCAGTCCGCGCACCATCGAGGCCGTCCAGGCGGCCGTCCGCGACCGCGGCACCGAGGTCGCCATCGGCGGCGCGCTGTTCGGCGACGCCATGGGCGAGGCCGGCACGGCCGAGGGCACCTTCGTGGGCATGGTGCGTCACAATGTCGTCACGGTCGTGACCGCGCTCGGTGGCCAGGTGGCACCGTGGCCGGACGCGCTCTCGGGATGGGCGGAGGCATGGAACCTGCGGTGATCGGCGCACGCCAAGCGGACGGCACCAACGGTTCGCACGAGCCCGCGTTCGCGCTCCACGTCGAGGACCTGACGGCCACGTACTCCGGTGACGCCGTCCTGTGGGACGTCGACCTGAACGTGCCGCCAGGGGTGCTCGCCGCGATCGTCGGGCCGAACGGGGCGGGGAAGAGCACGCTGCTCAAGTGCGTCATCGGCGCGATGCGCCCGGCGGCCGGCCACGTCTACGTGTTCGGCCACCCCTACCGGCGGCAGCGCCACCGGGTGGCCTACGTCCCGCAGCGCACCTCGGTCGATTGGGACTTCCCGACCACCGCGCTCGACGTCGTCACCATGGGGCTCTACGGCCGGCTCGGGTGGTTCCGCGTGCCGCGCCGACGCGAGACCGACGAGGCGCTCCAGGCGCTCGCACTGGTCGGGATGGACGCCTACGCCGAGCGGCAGATCAGCCAGCTCTCGGGCGGTCAGCAGCAGCGCGTCTTCCTCGCTCGCGCGCTCGTGCAAGACGCCGACCTCTACCTGATGGACGAGCCCTTCGCCGGGGTCGACGCCACCACCGAGCGCGCGATCGTCGACCTGCTCAAGGACCTGCGCGCGCGTGGCAAGACCGTGGTGGCCGTCCACCACGACCTGCAGACAGTGGCCACGTACTTCGACTGGCTCGCCCTGCTCAACGTCCGGTTGATCGCCCAGGGCCCAGTCACCGAGGTCTACACCCCCGAACACCTGCGGGCCGCCTACGGCCCGCGGGTCGTGCTCCTGGGCGTCGGCGGCCACGCGCCGCAGCCCTGAGCATGGAACTCCTGGCGCTGTTCAGCGACTTCACCGTGCGCACCGTGGCCATCGGCGCGGCGCTGGTGGGCGCCGTGGCCGGCGTGCTCGGCAGCTTCGCGCTCTTGCGGCAGCAGATCCTGTTGGGCGACACGCTCAGCCACGCCGCGCTGCCCGGCATCTGCCTCGGCTTCCTGATCGCCGGCTCCAGGCGGCTCGAGCCGATCCTCGCCGGCGCGCTCGTGAGCGGCGCGTTGGCGGCGCTGCTGGTGCTGTTGCTCACCCGCACCACGCGCATCAAGACCGACGCGGCGCTGGGCGTGTCGCTCAGCCTGTTCTTCGCGTTCGGCACGGTGCTGCTGACGTACTTGCAGCGCCACGCCGGCGCCGCCCAGGCCGGCCTCGACGCCTTCCTGTTCGGTCAGGCGGCCGCCCTCGTGCCGCGCGACCTGGTCGTGCTCGCGGTCGTCGGTGGCGCCTCGTTGCTCGTCGTCGTGCTCGGCTGGAAGGAGCTGAAGGTCACGACGTTCGATGCCGACTTCGCTCGCAGCCTCGGGCGTCCCGTGGTGCTCATCGAGTTCGTGCTGACGGTGCTGATCGCGCTCGCCGTCGTGATCGGTCTGCAGTTGGTGGGGGTGATCCTGATGGTCGCGCTGGTGATCGCCCCGGCCGCCGCGGCGCGCCAATGGGCCCGGCGGCTCGAGGGCATGGTCGTGCTCGCCGCCGTCTTCGGCGCCGCCAGCGGTGTGGTCGGCGCCCTGGTGTCGGCCTCGTACCGCGGTCTCTCGACCGGTCCCGTCATCGTGCTGGTCGCGAGCGCGTTCGTCGTCGTGTCGCTGCTGCTCGCGCCCGAGCGCGGCGTGGCGTGGCAGCTGATGCACGCGCTCGCGCAGCGTCGCTCGCTGCGGGCGCACCGCGTACTCGTCGACCTCTACCGGCTGGCGCAGGACCACGACGACCTCGACTACGCCAGCGAGCAGGGCATGCTCGATGCCTACTTCGGCGGTCCGACCGGGCACGTGCTGCGGCGCCTGGAGCGGCGCGGCCTGGTCTCGCGTGCCCAGCACATGCCCGAGGAAGGGACCCACTGGATCCTCACCGGGGACGGTCGCCGGCAGGCGCGCGAGCTCCTCACCCCGTTCGGTGAGCGCGACGCAGCCGTGGACGGGGCAACGCCGTGACCGGGCTGCAGGGTTGGCTCGACCAACCGGGCGTCACGATCGTGCTGGTCGGCGCCCTGGTCGGCGTCGCGGCCTCGCTGCTCGGCGCCTTCCTGGTGCTTCGGCGCGAGAGCATGCTCAGCGACGCCATCAGCCACTCCGTACTGATCGGCATCGTCCTCGCCTACCTGCTGACAGGGGCACTCGACTCACCTCTGCACGTGGTCGGTGCCGCCCTGGCGGGGCTGCTGACGGTGTGGTTGACCGACGTGCTGGTCCGCAGCCGGCGCGTGAAGAGCGACGCAGCGATCGGCCTGGTGTTCCCGGCGCTCTTCGCCGTTGCGGTGCTGCTGATCAACGTCTACGCTCGCGACGTCCACCTCGACACCGATGCCGTGTTGCTGGGCGAGATCGGCTTCGCGTGGCTCGACGTCGTGCGCGTCGGGCCGCTCGAGGTGGCCCGCTCGCTGCTGACGATGCTGGTCATCACGCTCGTCAACCTCGCGTTCGTCGTCTTCCTGTACAAGGAGCTCAAGCTCGCGACCTTCGACGCCATGCTGGCGACGGCGCTCGGCTTCCGACCCGGCCTGGTCGGCTACGCCCTGCTCGCGCTGGTGAGCGTCACCGCCGTGGGGGCGTTCGACGCCGTCGGGGCCATCCTGTTCGTGGCCTTCGTGATCGTGCCGCCCACGGCCGCCTACTTGGTCACCGATCGGCTCTGGCGCATGCTCGTCCTGGGCTGCCTCGTGGCCGTGGGTTCGAGCGTGGGCGGGTACGCGTTGGCCCTGTCCTTTGATGTGTCGATCGGCGGCGCCATGGCCAGCACCACGGGCGTGTTCTTGCTGCTCGCGCTGATCGTCGGCAAGCACGGCATCGTGGCGCGGGCGCTGCGGCGCCGCACGCCGGGCCCGCCGCCGTCGATCCTGCGCGAGCGCGAGACGGGCGGAGCGCCATGAGGCGAGCACCCGTCGTGACACGGGCGATGGAGGACTACCTCAAGGCGCTCTTCGAACTCGGCGAGCGTGACGTGAAACCGCGCGAGTTGGCGAAGGCCGTCGGCGTGAGCCCTGCGAGCGTCACTGGCATGCTGCAGAAGCTGGCCGACCTGAAGTTGGTGACGTATCGCAAGTACCACGGTGCCAGCCTCACGGCCGCCGGACGCGACCTCGCCCTCGAGACGCTGCGCCATCACCGCTTGCTCGAGACGTACCTCGCGCGCGCCCTGGGCTACGGCTGGCACGAGGTGCACGACGAGGCCGAACGCCTCGAACACGTCATCAGCGAGGACTTCGAGGAGCGCGTCGACGCGCTGCTGGGCCGGCCGACGCACGATCCGCACGGCGATCCGATCCCGCGCCGTGACGGCAGCGTGCCACCGTCGGTGGGCGTGCCGCTCGCGTCCCTCGACGTCGGCGAGCGAGCCGTGGTGCGGCGCATCACTGACCAAGACCCAGAGGTCCTCACGTACCTCGCGGCACACGGGCTCGTGCCGGGCGCGCACGTCACCGTCGTGGCGCGGGCACCCTTCGAAGGGCCGGTCACGGTGCAGCGCGACGGCGGCCGGTCGACCGAGCCGCTGGCGCTGGCACACGGCATGGCGGCCTCGATCCGGGCGGAGGTCGTTGCGGGCGTGTGACGGTGGACGGCGCGTGGGTGGTGCGTCAGGACGCGGACGGGTCGGTGTCGGCGCCGCGCCTGCGATCTGGACGCCTCCGCGGCGCGAACGCCGCCGGTTGCGGCGCGGGCGGTCGGAAGGGCACGCGCCGGTCGACGTGCGCGCCTTCGAGTTCGTTGCGTGGCCGCGCGATGCCGAACCCCTGTGCGTGCGTCACCCCGAGCGCTGCGAGCGTCTCGCACACGTCGACCTCTTCGACGCCTTCCGCCACGACGATCGGGAAGCGGTCGCACGCAGCGCGCACGAACGCGCGCGCGATGTCGGCCTCGTCCGGCGAGAACAGACGACACACGACGCTGCGATCGAGCTTGACGCCGTCGACGCCCTCGGTCGCGCGGCTGCGGAGGTCGAGGTCGCGTTCGGTGACGTCGTCGAGCAAGACGGCGGCGCAGCGCTCACGGATCGCCGCCAGCGCCGAGTTGAGCGCGGGCATGTCGCGCACGCGCTGCTCGGTGATCTCCACCCGCAGCCGCGCACGGACGTCGGGCAGCAGACCGTCGAGCACCGCCAGCGTGACCGGATGCAGCGCCTGCACCGGGCTCAGGTTCACCGCCACGTGGGCGTCCGGCGCGGAACCGAGTGCGGCCGCCGCCTGACTCAGCGTGTACTGGGTGAACGCGGCTTGACGCGGCGCCGCCAGCCAGTGGGGTAGCACGTCGAGCGGCCCGCGAACGGTCCCGTCGGGCAGGAGCCACCGCACCAGCGCCTCGGACCAGCCGGCTCCGCCCTCGCGGAGGGCGACGACGGGCTGGTACATGAAACGCAACTCGCCGAGGCGAGGCTGATTCGGTTCCGATACGGTGCTCATGACGGAGGATGACGGGACGACACACAGGCCGGAGGCGGGTCAGG
>PWQI01000144.1 GCA_003556805.1 Trueperaceae bacterium
GCGAGGCGGCGTATGAAGCCTCAGCGTACCGCATGACCACTCGTCCCAGGCGGCGCCGACGCCTGACCCCGTGCGCCGGGCGCCGCCGTCTGCTACCATGCGCGCACCGTGAAACTGCTGTTGACCATCGTGCAGGACGCTGACGTCGGCAAGCTCGAGCAGGCCTTGCGCGAGCAGGGCCACCAGTCGACGAAACTGGCCTCGACCGGCGGGTTCCTCCGCGAGGGGAACACCACCTTGCTCATCGGGGTCGAGGACCGCGACGTGACGAGCGTCAAGGAGATCATCCACGCCAACTGCCGCGAGCGCACCAAGGTGGTGACGGCCGGCTCACCGCTGCACGCGGTGGAGGGGGCGTTCGCCAGCCAGCCGATGGAGGTGCCCGTCGGCGGCGCGATCGTGTTCGTGCTGGCCGTGGAGTCCTTCGACCGCCTCTGAGCCGCGCCGAACGGCGCCCGACCCGGCTCAGCCCGACCCGGCTCAGCCCACCAGGCCGCGCTCGATCGCCCAGCGCACCAGCTCCGCCCGGCTGCGCACGCCGAGCTTCTCGGAGGCGCGCTCGCGGTACGTCGCCACGGTCTTCTCGGAGATGCCGAGCGCCTCGGCGATCTCGCGGTAGGTGTTGCCTTCGGCGATCTGCGTCACCACCTCGAGCTCGCGCCCGGTCAGCTTCACGTGCTTGTACGGGTCGCCCTGCGCCATCTCGCGCGCGAGCTCCGCCAACAGCTTTGCGGGCGCATAGTACTCGCCGCGCGCCACGGCCAGGATCGCGTCCACCAGTTGCGTCTCCAGCGAACTCTTGGGCACGTAGCCGCTGCCGCCGGCCTCGAGGAAGCCCTGCACGTACTCGGGGTCCTCGTGCATCGACAACGCCACGAGGCGCGCCGCCGGGATCGTCTTGCGCAGCGCCCGGGCGGTCTCGATGCCGTTCATGCCGGGGAGCGACAAGTCGAGCAGCACGACGTCTGGAGCGACGGCCACGACGCGGGTCAGCGCCTCTTCGCCGCTCTCGGCCTCCCCCACCACCTCGAGCATGTCGTGGTGCGCCAGCAGCGCACGCACGCCAGCACGGACGATGGCGTGATCGTCGACCAGGAACAGGCGCACCCGGCCGCCGCCGGCTCCCTCGGCTGGACGAGTCGTGGAGGCCATCACGCGCGCCGGCTCGGCAGGCGGGCGTACAACGAGCACCCCTCACCGCGCGCGCTCTCGATGCCGAGGCTGCCGCCGAGCAACTCGAGCCGCTCGCGCATGCCCATCAGGCCCACCTGCTCGGCCGCCGCGAGCGCTCCCGGGTCGAAGCCGACCCCGTCGTCCTCCACCACCAACTGGACACCACCGTGCGAGCCGGTGACGACCATCGACGCCGCCCGGGCACCCGCATGGCGCACGACGTTGGTGAGCGCCTCTTGTGCCACGCGGTACAACACCGTCTCCTCCTGATGGCCCAGCCGCGCGGACAGCGTCACCAGCACGCGCACGTCGATCCCATAGCGCTCGTGCGTATCGCGTGCGAAGCGTCTGAGCGCGGCCTCCAGGCCGAGCTCGTCGAGCACCGAGGGGCGCAGGTCGAGCGCGATGCGGCGAACGTCGGCCAGCGTGATCGAGGCGATCTCCTTGAGCTTGGCGAGGTCCTCGGGGTCGGGCGCCTCGAGGTTGCGATCGAGCCCGAGCAAGAGCGCCGTGAGCGACTGTCCGATCTGGTCTTGCAGATCACGCGAGATGCGCCCGCGCTCCTCCTCCTGGGCGCTGAGCACCGCCTGCAAGAGCCGTGAGCGCTGCTGCTCCTTCTCGGCGAGGCGCGCATGCAGGTGGGTGCGCTTCAGGGCCGCGTCCACGAGCTCCACGACGGCGGCGAGGAACGACTCGGAGACGTCCTCGGCGCCAGCCAGCGCGAACAGCGCATCGCTGCCGATCGGGACCAGGTGCCACCGGCCGCGGTGCGTCACCGCCCCGCTGCGCAGCGCCTCGCGCGCGCCCTCCTCGAGGCCGTCGCGCAGCGGACAGGCGTCGCAATCCACGGCATCGCAACGCCCCACGGCAACGGTCGCCAAGCCCGTGTCGTCGGCGAGCAGCGCCTCGCCGCACGTGAACCAGCCCATCGCGACGAGCGTGTCGAGGGCGCGCTCGAGCAGGAGCCGTGGCTCGCCCTCGCTGGCGACGCGCCGCGCCAACCGGTGGAGCGTCTCCAGCTCGTGCGTGCGACGCGCGGCGTCATCGACGCCCGCACGGCGTGACGTCGCGAGGGTCGGAGCGTGCGTGCCGGTGCGGTGCGGGAGTGCGCGCATACGCGTCATGCTACGGCCTCGGGGCACTCCGGGCCGCGCACCGCGCAGGCAGGTCGCGATCGCTCCGCACCGCCGCGCCCCGGGATCAGCCCTCGGCCTCGTCCATACGGATGAGCAGGAAGGGCTTCGTGGCGCGCCGCAGCGCACCCTCGGCGAGGGATCCGAACATCCAGCGGTTGAAGCCACGCCGTCCGTGCGTCCCCATCACCACGAGGTCGTGGTCCTCGGCGGCAGCGAGGATCGCGCCGACCGGGGCCTGGTTGTCGACGCGCTTCGCCGTGGCGGCGACGCCCGCGGCCTCGGCCGCGGCGACGGCGTCTCGCAGCGCCTCGTCGGCCGTCTGCTTGAGGTCCTCCCACAGCTGGGCCGAGTACGGCAGGGACTCCGGCGTCGCGGTGCCGGTGGTCAGCGGGTTCTCGAGGGCGTACAGGAACGTGACCTCGCTCCCGAGCTGCTTGGCGAGCCCGAGGGCTTCGTCGATGGCGTGCATCGCGCACGCGCTACCGTCCGTGGGCATCAGGATGCGTTGGTACATGCGGCACCTCCCGCGCCGTCGCGCGCCGGGCGAGCGCACGCCTCGATCGCGACGGTCTCACCCCAGCGTAGGACGGATGACCCGGCGAGGTGCCGTCTTCGGCCCGACGGCCGGTGTGGGAGTTCGACGGACGGGTGACGGCCCCCGTCGTTGTCTCATGGAAGCGTCGGTCGCCCAGAGGGCGCCCTGCGCCTGATGTCGACGCCCGACGCCGGTCACCGTGACCACCCCCGGCAGCCCGCTCACGGTGGCCGGCCCCCTTGTGGGCCGACGGCGCGGCACTGGGGCCGTCGTCACACGGAACCGTGGCCGAGGGCGCCTCCCCCTCGGCTGGTACCATGCAGGCACAGCGATCGACATACGGCTGCGGGCGAACGTCCGCACGACCGCAGCGGAGGAGCGAGCCCATGCGCATCCTGCACCCCACCGATTTCTCGAAGACCGCCGAGTTGGCGCGTGTGCTGGCGCTCGACCTGTGCGAGCGCTTGGCGGCCGAGTTGCGCGTCTTGCACGTGCAGCAGGGCTTCATCGACCAGGGCGGCGCGCCCTACGTGCGCGCCTACCTCGACTCGCTCGAGCCCGCGCTGCAGCGCAAGCTCGACGAAGACCGCCGGGCCGACGAGGCTCGCCTGCGCGAGCGCCTCGCGACCATGGCGGGCGAACACGGCACGCCCGAACTCGTCGCCGGCGACCCGCTGCGCGAGATCCTGCGCCTCACGGCCGAACACGACCTCGTGGTGATGGGCGCGCACGGCCAGAGCCCCCTCGACGACGTCTTCCTGGGGGGCATCGCCGGGCGCGTGGTCCGGCGCACCACGCGCCCGGTCCTCACCGTCAGGGACACCTGCACGGTGTCCTCGGTCAAGCGCCTGCTGGTCGCGAGCGACTTCGGCGACGCCTCGCTGGGGGCGTGGAGCCTCGCCACCGAGCTGGCGCGCCGCGGCGGCCTGAAGCTGGTGCTCGCCCACGTGACCGACGGACGCGAGCCCGATGCGTCGGCGGTCAACGCCCGGCTCGAAACGCTGGCGGCCGGACGGGCGGAGCGCCTCGCCGTGCGGGCCGGCAACCCGATCGACGTGCTCCCTGCGATCGCCCAGGACGTCGGCGCCGACGCGATCGTGGTCGGGCTGCGCCGCCAAGGCCGCGTCGCGGGGCTGATCCTGGGCTCGCGGGCCGATGCCTTGCTGCGCTCCTCGCCCGTGCCGATCCTGAGCGTGCCCGCCCGCTGAGACGCCCGCTGACGCACCGGCGGACGCACCGGTAGGCACACCGGTAGGCGCACCATGCAGACGCGCCGACCCGTCAGCCCGTGACCGAGGTGATCAAGGCGGCAGCCTCCTCGACGAGCAGCGCCAGGTGCTCGTTCGACACGAAGCTCTCGGCATAGAGCTTCGACACGTCCTCCGTGCCGGAGGGGCGCGCCGCGAACCAGCCGTTCGCCGTCACGACCTTGAGCCCGCCGATGGCGGCGCCGTTGCCTGGTGCGGTGGTCATCACGGCCTCGATGCGTTCACCGGCCAGCGTGTCGGCGCGCACGTCGTCGGGGCCGAGCGCCTTCAGCGCCGCCTTGGCGGCCGGCGTCGCCGGGGTGTCGACGCGCGTGGCGTACGAGCGCCCGAGGGCTTCTTCCAGGCCGGCGAGGCGTTGCGCCGGGTCGTCGCCCGTCACGGCGGTGATCTCGGCCGCCAGGAGGTCGATGGCGATGCCGTCCTTGTCGGTGCTCCAGAGCTCGCCGTCGCGGCGCAGGCAGGTGGCGCCGGCGCTCTCCTCGCCGCCGAAGGCGAGGCTGCCGTCGACGAGGCCCGGCACGAACCACTTGAAGCCGACCGGCACCTCGTGCACGCGCCGCCCGAGTCGCGCCGCCACCCGATCGATCAACGCCGAGGACACGAGCGTCTTGCCGATCGCGGCGCCCTCCGGCCAGCCCGGTCGGTGGGTGTAGAGGTAGTCGATCGCCACGGACAGGTACGCGTTCGGCGCCAGCAGGCCGGCCGGCGTGACGACGCCGTGCCGATCGGCGTCGGGGTCGTTACCGAAGGCCACGTCGAAGCGCCCCGCCACCGCCAGCAGACCGGCCATGGCGTAGGGCGAGCTGCAGTCCATGCGGATCACGCCGTCGTGGTCCAGTGGCATGAACGCGAAGCGCGGGTCGAGTTCGTCGTTGATGATCGTGAGATCGAGGCCGTACCGCTCGACGATGCGCTGCCAGGTCGGCAGCCCGGCACCGCCCATCGGGTCGACGCCGAGGCGCAGGCCGGAGCCGCGGATGGCGTCCATGTCGAGCACCTCGCCGAGTTCCGCCACGTAGTCGCCGTGCAGGTCGGCGCGCTGGACGCTCGCAGCGCCGAGCGCTCGGTCGTAGGGCCTGCGCGGCACGCCGGACACGTCGCCGAGGAGCTCGTTGGCGCGGCGTTCGATCCAGCTCGTGGCGTCGGTGTCGGCCGGGCCACCGTGGGGCGGGTTGTACTTGAAGCCACCGTCGTCGGGCGGGTTGTGCGACGGCGTGATGACGATGCCATCGCTCCAACCCCCGGCTGGCGGCGCGCTGCGCCGCAGCCCGGCACGGCCACCGTTGCGGCGCAGGATGGCGTGCGACACCACCGGCGTCGGTACCGGCGAGAGGTCGTCCTGGACGACGACGCTCACGCCTCCAGCGACCAGCACCTCGAGCGCGGTTCGCAGCGCCGGGGCCGAGAGCGCGTGGGTATCGGCGCCGAGCACGAGCGGGCCGGTCACGCCTTGCGCTTGGCGGTACTCGATCACGGCGCGGCTGATGGCCGTGATGTGGGCGTCGTTGAACGAGCGCCGCAGCGACGAGCCACGGTGACCCGAGGTCCCGAAGGCGACGCGCTGTCCGGGGTCGGTGGGGTCGGGAGCATCGGTCTCGTACGCTGCGAGCAGCGCGGGTACGTCGACGAGCACGCTCGCTGGAGCGCTGCGCCCGGCGCCTGGGTGGATGGGCATGGAAGGTCCTCCTGCACGGCGGGGTTGGATGCAGCGTAGCACCGCGGCGCGGCGGCGCCGAAACGGCCGTGCCGAGACTGTGTCCCCTGCTCAGTCATCGTTCACGAATGTGAAGGATGATGGGTGGTCGATGGTCCATGCCCCCGCCACCACCACGCAGCCCGCCAGCGCCGACGAGCTCGAGCGCCACGCGATCATCACGCGTCTGAGCGCGTTGTCGCTGCCGCTCATGTGGTCGCTCCGCCAGCGTGCCATGCAGGTCTACGAGCCACTCGGGGTGCGTCCCACACGCGTGCTGCTGATGGAGCTCGTCGACCGCGGCATCGACCGGCCCAAGCAGATCGCCGAGGTGCTCGAGGCGGTGCCGCCTGCGGTGACCGCGATGGTGAACGAGTTGATGGAGAAGGGCTGGTTGGCGCGCGAACAGGACGCGGGCGACCGGCGCCGCATCCACCTGCACCTCACACCCAGCGGGCACGAGGCGCTCGCCGGCCTGCGCCGCGCCTGGCACGAGGCCGAGCGCGCCGACCTCGAGCGCATCGACACCGACCAGCTGCGCACCGTGCTGCACGTGTTCGAGTCGCTGCTCGGCGGGCGGCCGTGAGCCGCCGTGCCACGCTCCTCGCGCGCGCCGTCCCCATGACTGCGGCCACGCGCCGGGCGGCCGCAGTCGTGCTCCTGCTCGCCCTTGCCGTGGCGCCGTGGCAACTCGCGCATGCGGGTGACGAACCGGTCGACGCACCCGTCGACGTCGGGCTCACTGCGCTGCTCGCCGCCGTCGCTCAGCATCCCGGGCTGCGGGCCGCCGACGCGGCCGCCGACGCCGCGGCGCTCCGCGCCGACGCCGTGCGATCGCCTGTGTCGCTGCGGCTCGACCTCGAGTCCCAGCGCCTGCAGGTCGAGGAAGCCAGCGACCCGCTCCCGCCGCCGTTCGACGACCTGTTCGCGATCGACGAGGCCACCGACCGGGTGACGCTCACCGCCGTGCTGCGCCCCTTCGTCGCCGGCGAGCTGCGCGACCTGCTCGACCAGCGCCTGCTCGACCTGGAGCGTGCCGAGCTCACCGTGCGCGAGACCCGCGCGTCGCTCGAGGCTCAGGCCGTGCGCGCGGCCGCCGGCGTCTTGCTCGCCGAACGTGGCGTCGCCCTGGCAGCCGACGCTCGCGACCTCACCGACCGGTCGTTGGCGGCGGCGCAGACGCGGCACGCGTCCGGGGCGGCCAGCGACCTCGACCTGCGCAGGGCGGAGCTCCAGCACGCCGACGCCGAGCGCGCCCTGGCGCGCGCCCAGCGGCAGCTGGGCGCAGCCGAGGCCGCGTTGCGCCAACTCGTCGGCGCCGCGCGCATCACCGACCTCCCCGAGCTCACGCCCGTCCTCGGTGCGCCGCCGGACCTCGTGCGCGCGGTGCTCGACCTGACCCTCGCCGACGTCGGCGCCCGCAACCAAGGGCGGGCGCTCCTGCCCACCATGCAGGCCGGCTACACCTGGCTCGCGGACGACGGCGACAGCGTCACGCTCGGCCTCGAGAGCCGCTCGTGGCAACCGTCGCTCACGTACGCCACCGGTGGTGGCGGCCAGGCAGCCGGGGTCGGCGGGATCGACGGCGGCGACGCGCTCCAAGGGCTCACACCGAGCGTTCGGGGGAGCCTCACGGTCGGCGTCAGCTGGACCATCTCGCCCCAGGTGTCGCTCGAACGAGACGCGAGCCGCCGCCAGGTCGACGCGGCGGTCGCGGCGCTCGAGGCCGCGCACGACCGCGCGGCCCTGCAGCGCCGCGCCGACGGCGACGCGCTCGCCGACGCCAGCGCCGCCGTGGCGCAGGCGGAGCTCGAGCGCACCCTGGCGATCGAAGAGGCCGCCGCGGCCGCCCTGCGTTACGAGGCCGGGCTGATCGGCGCCCTCGAGCGCGACCAGGCCCACCTCGCCCTCGCCCAAGCCGAACTCGGCTGGTGGGCTGCCCGCGTCGACGCACTCAGCGCCGTGCTCGACACGTACGTCGTCTACGCCATCCCGCTTTCGGAGGTCCTCCCGTGACGCACGCCCTCACCGCCCGGCGCCTGCTGACGCCGTTGCTCGTCGCGGCCCTCGGCCTCGCCACGGCCCAACCGTTGGAGGACTTCCTCGCGCGCTCCGACCAGGCCGTCGGTGTCGTGACGGCAGAGCTCGAACGCGCCGACGCCGAGCGCGCCATGCAGCGCTCCGAGGCCGACCCGCTGGCCCTGCGGCCGGAGCGGGTGCAGGCGCGCCAGCGTGCCGAACTCGCGACCGCCCAAACCACCGAGGCCCTCTTCGAGGCCTACGTCGACGTCGCCGCCGCCTACGCCCAGGTGCGTGAAGCCGAGCTGCAGGTGCGCATCGCCGAGGCCGGCCGCGCGCTCGCCGAGCGGGGCGTCGAGGTCGCGCGCTTGCGACTCGAACGCGGGAGCGCGACGGCGCTGGAGGTCCAGGCCGCCGAGACCGACCTGCGCGAGGCCGAGCGGGGCGCCAACGCCGCGCGCGACGGCTTGGCGCTCGCCACACGGAACCTGGTGGGGATCACCGGCGTCACGTTCGACGCGAGCGAACCGGTCGCGCGCGACCGACTCGTGGGGCTCGACGTGCCCGACGACGCGGCGCTCGAGGCCGCCGCACTCGGCACGCCCGCCGTGCTGCAGGTCCGCCATGGGCTGGCGCTGGCGGACCTGCAGGTCGAACTCCTCGATCCGAGCTTCGCCTCGCGCAGCCAGATCGACCAGGCCGAACTCCAGCGGGCGCAGGCCGCGGCCGGGGCAGACGAGGCGCGTCGCGGCGTCACGCTGCTCCTGCGCTCGCGCGCCAACACCCTCGCGAGCGCCCTCGAAGGCGACCGCATCGCCCAGGATGCGCTCTCGCAAGCGCGCGAGCGCGAGGACGTCGAGCGCCGGCGACTGGCCGCTGGCCTGATCAGCGAGCTGGCCTTCGAACAGGTCCAACTGCAGACCCTGCAGGCCGAGCTGCGCGCGATGCAGGCCGAGCACGCGCTGCTGGCGGCGGCCCTGGAGCTGCAGGCCGCGACGCTGGTACCGCTGGAGGGCTGGCATGGCTTCTGAGGCCCGCGTCCGCCGCGGGCGCGCGCACCGCGCATCGACGGCGACAGGGCTGCGGCTGCTCGTCGTGCTCGTGCTGGCGCTGCCGCTCGTCGCGGCCTGCGGTTCGGACGACGACGCCGGAGCCGCCTCGAGCGCGGCGAACGGCGTGGCCACCGCAGCGACCGGCGCCGCCAACGCCGAGGCCGAGCGCGCCGTGCGCGTGGTCGAGGTGGCCGAGGGCGAGCTGCGCGCCACGCGCCGCGCCTCGGTGACGGTGCGCCCCTCGCGCGAGAGCCGCGTCGCCTCCGGCGCCAGCGGTCGCGTGGTCGAGCTGCTCGTGCGCGAAGGCGCGGTGGTCCAGGCCGGCCAGGGGCTGGTCCGCATCGACGCAGACGCCCTGTCGCGCCAAGTCGAGAACGCCGAGCTGGCCCTCGGGCAAGCCCGGATCAACCTGCAGCGCGCCCGCAGCCAAGCCGCCGACGGCGTGGCGCAGGCCGAGGCCGGGGTGCGGGCCGCCGAGGGCAACCTGGCCGTCGCGCAGCGCCAGCTCGACGAGGCCGAGGCGCTCTTGGACATCGGCGCGATCGCCGCCGCCGACGTGCAGGCGCTGCGCGCGCAGCGCGACCAGGCGCAGAGCGCGGCACTGCAGGCGGCCGACGCGCTCGCTCGGGCGGGTCGCGTCGAGCAAGAGGAACTCGCGCTGCTCGAACTCCAGGAGCGCCAGGCCGAGGTCCAGCTCCGGCAGGCCCGCGAAGCCGTCGCCGACGCGGTCGTCAGGTCGCCCTTCGCGGGCGAGGTGGCCGAGCTGCTCGTCGAGGCCGGCGAGTTCGTCGGTGCCGGCTCGCCGGTGGCCCGCGTGCTGGGGCTCGACGCGCAACTGGCGAGCTTCGCGGTGCCGCCCGAGGACGTCGCGGCGCTCGAGGCGACCGGGCGCGTCTCCATCGACTACGCAGGGCAGAGCCTGAGCGCCACGGTCACCCGCACCGAGCGCACCGCACAGCAGTCGCGCCTCGTCACCGTGATCGCCACGCTCGACCCGGCCGCTCCGCGGCTCCCCGGCGGTGCGGTCGCCGAGGTGCGCTACGAGGTCCTGGTGGCATCCGGACCGCTGCTGCCGTCGTCGGCCCTGTCGGCCGAGGCCGGACGCACCTTCGTGTTCCGCGTGGATCGCGACGGCGAGCGCAGCGTCGCGCGTCGCACCGAGGTTCGCGTCGTCGGCGAGAGCGGCAACCAAGCCGTCGTGGCCGCCGTCGAAGAGGGCGCGCTCCCGCTCGGCGCACGCGTCGTGGCGCCGCGGCCGCTCGACGTCCGTGACAACACGCGCGTCCGCGTCGTCGAGGTCGTCACCGGACCGTGAACCGCCTGATCGCCTTCTTCGTCGAGCGCTTCGTCTTCGCCATCGCCATCTTCCTGGCGGTGGTGTTCTTCGGCCTCAGCGCCGGCACGCAACTCGGCGTCGACCTCCTGCCGGAGTTCGAGTTCCCGATCGTGGCGATCAACACCAGCTACCCCGGAGCGGGATCGGCCGAGACCGCGAGCCAGGTCAGCGAGCCGATCGAGGACGCCGTCGCCACGCTCGCCGGCATCACCGACGTGTCGTCGATATCGGGCGAGGGCTTCTCCCTGGTGATCGCGCAGTTCGAGTTCGACGTCTCGGTCGACCAGGCCGCGATCGACGTCAAGCAGCGCGTCGACCAGGTCCAGCCGACGCTTCCGGACGACGCCAGCGCGCCGGTGATCCAGAAGTTCGACCCCGCCGACCAACCGATCCTGACGATCGCGCTCTCCGCGCCCGGCGTCGACCTGCAAGACGTGCAGCGCGTCGCTTCGGACGAGATCGAGACGCGCATCCAGCAGGTGCTCGGCGTGGCGGCGGTGTCGACCATCGGACCCGTGTCGCGCGAGCTCCAGGTGCTCCTCGACCCCGCCCGGCTGCAGGCGCTCGGCCTCACCCCCGCCCAGGTCGCCGGCGCCATCCGCGCAGCGTCGGTGACCCTGCCGGCCGGCGGGCTCGAGCTCGGTGCCGAGCGCCTGCTCCTGTCGGTGCGTGCCCAGCAGCGCACGGGCGACGACGTGGCGAACGCCTTCGTCGACCCGGCCAGAGGCGTGCTCGTCCGCGACGTGGCGACCGTGCGCGACACCATCGCAGACGCCACCCGCTTCGTGCGTCTCGATGGCGAGCCGACCGTGCTGCTCGAGGTGCGCAAGACGTCCGGTGCCAACTCCGTCGCGACCGGCCGTGCCGTCCGCGCGGCGCTCGAGCGCGTCGAGCTCCCCGCTGGCTACAGGGCCGAGATCGTCGGCGACACCACCGTGTTCATCGCCAACTCGGTGTTCGACACCATGCGCGAGACGCTGCTTGCAGTGGCGGCCGTCGCCTTCATCGTGCTGCTCTTCGTCGGCCGCCTGGGCTCGACGTTCTCGGTCGTGCTCGCCATCCCGATCACCATCACGGGAGCGGTCATCCTCTTCGGTCTGCTCGGCTTCACGTTCAACGTCGTCACGCTGCTCGCGATCACGGTGGCGGTCGGGTTGGTGGTCGACGACTCGATCGTCATCGCCGAGAACATCGACCGCTATCGCGCCCTCGGGTACGGCCTGAATGAGAGCGTGCTGAAGGGGGCGGGCGAGGTCGCGACGGCGGTCCTCACGTCGACGCTGTCGCTCCTCGCGGTGTTCGTGCCGATCGCGTTCCTACCGGGCGTGATCGGGCAGTTCTTCAGCCAGTTCGGGCTCTCCCTCGCCGCCACGATCGGGGTGTCGTACCTCGAAGCGATGTTCTTCCTCACCGTGCGCCTGGCCTACATGCCCAACCCGATGCCGCCCTCGTGGCGCGCCTTCCCTGCTGCGGTGCGCGCCGTGCCGCGCGACCTGTTGTGGTGCCTGGCGCTGTGGCGCAGGCGGCGCGTCTGGGCGCTCGTGCTCCTGGGCGGGACGGCCGCGCCGTATGCCGCGGCCGAGGGTTGGCTCGGTGGCCGCGCGCTGGAGGCCACGGCGCCGTGGTGGGGGGCGGTCGCGCTCGGCACGGCCGTCAGCCTCGCGCTCGCGCTGCTGGTCCCGCCGCTCGCTGGCGTCGTGCGCGCGTCGCTTCGCATCGTCTGGGGCCTGGTGGGCGGCCTCCTGCTCGTCCTGCACCAAGCGACCGACGCGTTGGTCGTCGCCGGCCGCGAGCGCTACGCGCGCGCGCTCGCTTGGATGCTCGATCGCAGCACCGCCGTCCTGGTCGCCGCCGCGCTGATGGTGGCGAGCCTCGGCGTCATCTTCCCGTCGATCAACTTCAACTTCGTCTCCGAGGTCGACGTCGGGCAGGTGGCCATCCGTGTCGACATGCCGCCCGGCACGCCGCTCGGTCGGACCGACGACGTGGCCGCCCGGCTCGAGGCCGTCGCACGCGTCGACCGGGACGTCGGCACCGTCATCACCACGGTGGGCACCGGCGGCACGTTCGGGAACCCGAACGTCCAGCGGGCCGACATCCAGCTCGAGCTCGTGCCACTCGCGCAGCGCGGCGCCAGCTCGTTCGAGGTCGCGGACCGCTTGCAGCCGCTCTTGGCCGCGGCGATCGCCGACGTCCCCGAGGCCCGCCTGCGGGTCGGCTCGGACGACGGCGGGGCGGTGCCGGTCGACACCGGCATCGAGCTCGTCCTGGAGAGCACCGACCTGGCGCTGCTCGAGCAGCGCGATCGCGCGGCGCGCGAGCTGATGGAGGACCACCCCTGGCTCCGGAACGTCCGCTCGACGCTCGAGGGGAGCGTGTCGGAGCGCGTGTTCGTCGTGTCGTCGGCCGCCGTTGCGGGCACCGGGCTCACCACCAACGACATCGCCAACACGCTGCGCGCGTACAACGTCGGTGTCTCGGCGGGCACGCTGCGCGATGCCGGCGACGAGACCCCGATCGTGGTGAAGGTCGATCCGGCGCTCGTACGCGACGAGCAGACGCTGTTGTCGCTGCCGATCTTCGCGAGCGCGCTGCAATCGTTCGTGACGCTCGGCCAGCTGGGGACGTTCGAGGTCCAGGCAGCGCCCGTGACCATCCGGCGCGCCAACCAGGCCTACGTCGCGAGCCTCGCCGCCGACTTGTCGTCCGCGTCGCCGGGCCAGTTCCAGACGCGCCAGGCGATCGAGGAGCTGCTGACCGCCGAGGGCATCGTCGACGACCGCGTGCGCGTGACCACGGGCCTCGGTCCCGACCTGCTCGGCGACCTGGTGTTCTACGGACCGATCGCGTTCGCGCTGGCGATCATCCTGAACTACCTGGTGATCGCCAGCCAGTTCAACTCGTTCCGCTACCCGCTCTACCTGCTGCTGCCCGTGCCCCTCGCGCTGGTCGGCGCGTTCTGGCTGTTCTTCCTGACCAACTCGCCGCTCGACGTGATCAGCGTGCTCGGCGTGGTGATCCTGATCGGCCTCGTGACGAAGAACGCGATCTTGCTGCTCGACGTCGTCGTCAGCCAGATGGAGCGGGCCGAGACGCTCAAGCAGGCACTGGTGCGCGCCGGGTCGCTGCGCCTGCGGCCGATCCTGATGACGGCCTTCACGGTGGTGATCATCTCGGTGCCGCTGCTCGCTGGCGTCGGTGAGGGGACCGAGTTCCGTCAACCACTCGGCCTCGTGATCCTGGGCGGTGTCGTGTCGTCGACGTTCCTCACGCTGTTCGTGGTGCCTGCGGCGTTCTACCGTTTCGAGCGCAGCCGCTACGATCCGCCGGCGCCGGCACCCGACATCGCAGCGTCCGGCGGACCGCTCGGTGGACCGCCGGACGCGCCGGTCGCCGGCGCGTCCGGTGACGCGACCGCCCGACCGGCCTGAGCCTGAGCCTAGGGCGCCGTCAGAACACGTGCCCCAGCAGCGGGGCGATCGTCAGGCTGACGATGGCCATGAGCTTGATCAGGATGTTGAGCGACGGCCCGGAGGTGTCCTTCAGCGGATCGCCGACCGTGTCGCCAACGACGGTGGCGGCGTGGACCTCGGAGCCCTTGCCGCCGAGGTTGCCGTCCTCGACGTACTTCTTGGCGTTGTCCCAGGCACCGCCCGCGTTCGCCATCGTGAGCGCCAACAGGACGCTCGCGATCAGGGCGCCGCCCAGCATGCCGCCGAGCACGACGGGGCCGAACACGAAGCCGACCACCACGGGCGCGACCACCGCGATGGCGCCCGGCAGGATCATCTTGCGCAGGGCCGCGTCGGTGGCGATCCCGACGCACCGCTCGGTGTCGGGCGTGCCCGTCCCGTTGAGCAACCCGGGGATCTCGCGGAACTGCCGGCGGATCTCCTCGATCATCGCGAAGGCCGCGTCCCCCACGGCCGTCATCGTCAGCGACGCCACCAGGAACGGGATCGTGCCGCCGATCAGCATGCCCAGCAGCACGTTCGGGTCGCCGAGCGAGAGCGCGAAGTCGGGGATCGTCACGTGCAGCGTCTGGATGTACGCGGCGATGATCGTCAGCGCGGCGAGGGCCGCCGAGCCGATCGCGAAGCCCTTGCCGATGGCCGCGGTGGTGTTGCCGAGCGAATCGAGCGAGTCGGTCACGGCGCGCGTCTCCGCGCCCAGGCCGCCGAGTTCGGCGATGCCGCCGGCGTTGTCGGAGATGGGGCCGAAGCCGTCGATCGCCATCGTCATGCCGACCGTGCCGAGCATACCGACGGCCGCGATGCCGACGCCGTAGAGGCCGGCCAGTTGGCTGGCGACGAGGATGATCAGCGCCATCGTCAGCACGGGCACGACCACGGACTGCAGGCCCAGCGCCAGCCCGGCGATGATCACCGTGGCGGCACCGGTCTTGCCCGACTCCGCCAGGTGCTTCACGGGGATCCCGCCCGTGTACCACTCGGTCGTGAGGCCGATGACGATGCCACCGAGCGAGCCGGCCAGCACCGACCACCACACGCCCATCGCCACGTCGAGCCAGGAGACGACGAGCAGCGCGGCTAGCACGAACAGAACGGCGGCGCCGATCGTGCCGGTGCGCAGGGCCGCGGCCGGGGCGCGCTTCGCCGCCGAGCGCACGAGCAGGATGCCCGCCACGGAGCAGAGCAGCCCGACCGAGGCGAGGGCGAGCGGCAGGAACATCAGCGCGGAGCGATCGCCGAGGGTGGCCAGCGTGCCCGCGCCGAGGGTGGCGGCGATGGCGATGGTGGCGATGATCGAGCCCACGTTGGACTCGAAGATGTCGCCGCCCATGCCGGCGACGTCACCGACGTTGTCGCCCACCAGGTCGGCGATCACGCCGGGGTTGCGGGGGTCGTCCTCGGGGATCCCGGCCTCGATCTTGCCGACGAGGTCGGCGCCGACGTCGGCACTCTTGGTGTAGATGCCACCGCCAACGCGGAAGAACAGCGCAACGGCCGAGGCGCCGACACCGAAGCTCTGCACGGTGACCGCCGCTGCCTCGTTGAGGCCGAACACCAGGAAGACGAAGCCGAGGCCGACCAAGCCGAGCGAGGCGACCAAGAGCCCCATCACCGAGCCACCGAAGAGCGCCGTGGAGAGGGCCGCCGCTGCGCCACGTTCGTGTGCGGCGGTGGTGGTGCGCACGTTCGCCTTGGTGGCGGAGACCATCCCGAAGAAGCCCGCGACGGCCGATGCACCAGCCCCCAACACGAAGGACAGCGCCGAACCCCACCCGA
Source organism: Trueperaceae bacterium (assembly GCA_003556805.1). Lineage (GTDB taxonomy): Bacteria > Deinococcota > Deinococci > Deinococcales > Trueperaceae > CSSed10-48. The sequence goes on from PWQI01000144.1 coordinate 15,462, forward strand.
GCGAGAGCCACAGCAGCGCCGCGACGATGACGCCGAAGATGCCGAGCAAGACGAGCTCGCGCCGCATGAAGGTCATCGCGCCCAGGTAGATCTGATCGGAGATCGCGGTGAGCGCCGCCTCACCGCGGGGCATCGCGACCATGGTGCGATACAGGGCGTAGGCGATCCCGAGCCCGATCAGACCGACGACGAACGGGATGACGACACTGGGCATCAGGACACCTCCGGCGGAGGTAGCCTCACCGCGACGCAGGCTCCAGGACGTCTCGAGGTGCTGACGCGCGCTGGGCGCCGGGGCGGCCGCCATCCGCGGCACACGCCACCAGGGTACCGCCGCCGCTAGGGTACGTTTATCCCGTCAGGCACGATGCGCGCGCCGCCCAGTACGGGCTTGTGATGCCCTGCACGTGAGCGACGCGCGTATCCGGCCCCGAGCTCAGCTCAGCAGCGGTGCGATGGTCAGGCTGACGATCGCCATGACGTTGATCAAGATGTTCATCGACGGGCCGGAGGTGTCCTTCAGCGGATCGCCGACGGTGTCGCCGACGACGGTGGCTTCGTGGACCGGCGAACCCTTGCCGCCGTGATGCCCGTGCTCGACGTACTTCTTGGCGTTGTCCCAGGCGCCGCCGGCGTTCGCCATCGTCAGGGCCAACAAGACCGCGGCGAGGAGCGCGCCGGCCAGCATACCGCCGAGCACGACGGGGCCGAGCACGAAGCCGACGATCACCGGCGTGAAGACCGCGATCGCGCCCGGCAGGATCATCTTCTTGAGGGCAGCCGTCGTGGCGATGTCCACGCAGCGGGCGTTGTCGGGCTTGCCGGTGCCTTCGAGCAGACCGGGGATCTCGCGGAACTGCCGCCGGATCTCGTTGATCATCGTGAAGGCGGCGTCGCCGACGGCCGTCATGGTGATCGAGGCGACCAGGAAGGGGATCGTGCAGCCGATCAGCATGCCCATCAGCACGTTCGGGTCGGCCAGCGAGAGCGCGAAGTCGGGGATGTTGACGTGCAGCGTCTCGATGTAGGCCGCGATGAGGGTGAGGGCGGCGAGCGCAGCGGCCCCGATCGCGAAGCCCTTGCCGATCGCAGCGGTGGTGTTGCCGAGTTCGTCGAGCGAGTCCGTGATCTTGCGCGTCTCGGGCCCCAGGCCGCCCATCTCGGCGATGCCGCCGGCGTTGTCGGCCACCGGCCCGTACGCGTCGATCGCCATCGTGATGCCCACCGTGGCCAGCATGCCGACCGCGGCGATGCCGACGCCGTACAGGCCGGCCAGCAGGCTCGAGACGAGGATGATGGCCGCGATCGACAGCACCGGGATGGCCACCGACTGCAGGCCGACGGCCAGGCCGGCGATCATGACCGTCGCCGTGCCTGTCTCGCCCGCCTTGGCGATGCGGCGCACCGGCGCCGCCGCCGTGTAGAACTCGGTCGAGAGGCCGATCACGATGCCGCCGACGGCGCCCGCGATGACCGCCCACCAGATGCTGTTCGCGACGCCGAGCCACTGCACCACCAGGTACGACGCCAGGATGAAGAGGGCCGTCGCGCCGAGCGTGCCGGTGCGCAGCGCCGCCGCCGGCTTGCTCGCCGATGCCAGCTTCACGAGCATCACGCCACCGATCGAGCACAGCATCCCGGCCGACGCGAGGGCGAGCGGCAGGAACATCAGGGAGGCTTGCGAGCCCAGCACGGCCAGCGTCGCCGCGCCCATCGTGGAGGCGATCGCGATCGTGGCGATCTGGGCGCCGCAGTACGACTCGAAGATGTCCGAGCCCATGCCCGCGACGTCGCCGACGTTATCGCCCACCAGGTCGGCGATCACGCCCGGGTTGCGCGGGTCGTCCTCGGGGATGCCCTCCTCGACCTTGCCGACGAGGTCGGCGCCGACGTCGGCGCTCTTCGTGAAGATGCCGCCGCCGACGCGGAAGAACAGCGCCACGGCGCCGGCGCCCACGCCGAAGCCGTGGATCGCGTGCGCGCCCTCGGCGCTGCCGCCGAAGAGGATGAACAGGAAGCCGAGTCCCACGAGGCCGAGTGAGGCCAGCAACAGGCCCATGACCGAGCCACCGAAGAACGCGACCGTGAGGGCCTCGGCGGCCCCCTTGGTGTTCGCTGCGTTGGCCGTGCGCACGTTGGCCTTGGTCGCCGAGAACATGCCGAGGAACCCGGCCGCGCCCGACGCCATCGAACCGAGCATGAACGCCAGCGCCGTCATCCAGCCCAGGCCGATCCAGAGCAGGACGAACACGATCGCGCAGAAGATGGAGAGGATGATGAACTCGCGGCGCATGAACGCCATCGCGCCGATGAAGATCTCGTCGGCGATCGACTTGATCCGCTCGCCACCCTCCGGGTACGCCAGGACCAGGCGGAACAAGTAGTACGCGACGCCGAGCCCGAATAGGCCGAGGGTGAACGGGATGAATCCGCTGGCGACCATGAAACCTCCAGGGGCTGCAACCGAACGCGAACCGAGCGAGCGAGGCACGCGTTCCAGCTCGCGCAAGGCGCTTATGGGGTGATGTGCGCGGCGAGCATCCCCCACGGGCTTCGCGGGGTGCACGTGTGATCACTTTGACGGTGTAGAACGGTGGTTCGAGCGCTCGAGAAGCGCGCCTGAGGTCGTGGCGGCGGGCTACCGGGTCTCTTCCGGGCCTCTTCGGCCCCATCGAGCATCATACGGCCAACCCACCCTCGTTCGCTGTGAACCGCGGTACCACGTGACACAAGACGGAACTGTACGCTGTGAGTCGAAAGGAGGTACGTGATCGAATCTCAGACGGATCACTTCCTTTCCGGCGACTCCCGCTAGCCACTCGAGGCTCGACCGGGATCCACCGCACCAACCGACGATCGAACGGTGACGGGGACCCAACCGAGCAGGAAAAGGCAGCGGGCGTCGTCATGGTGTGCCGAGATCGTCACGTACCCCCGAGCAAACTCCTTCAGACGACGACCGACCTCGTGCCCAGCTGACCCAGCGTCAGGGGCACCTCGCGCAGGTCGTGCAGCGCGCGCCGCACGGCGTCGTGCTCCCCGCCAGGGCAGCAGACCAGCACGTACCCGCTGATCTTGCCGCCCGGGACTTGCGCGCTCGCCCCCGTGGCCTCGACGCGCGCGACCACGTCCTCGACGAACGGGTCGCTGAAGTGGCCCGGCAGACGCATCTTCAGGTGCTGCTTGGCGCCGATGCAGCGGGCCACCTCCGTCAGGTCGCCGCGCCCCAAGGCGGCCTCGAGCTCGATGGCCAGCGCCTTGATGTCGTGCAGGACGGGCACGGCCCGTTCGAACTGGGCGCTGAGCAGATCGAGCGACGGCTTCGTGCGTGCCTGACGACCGCTGGCGAAGAGCAACAGCGAGCGCTCGAAATCGCTCCGACCGTGTTCCGGCAACTCGATGCGGCGCGCCCGCACGGTCGCCCCCTCGTAATCGAGACGCAGCAGGCCGCCGCGCGCGCAGACGTGGGGGTCGTGGTACCCCGACGCCCCCTCGAGCACCTCCACCTCGATGTGCGCCGCCATCTCGGCCACGCGCTCGGGCGCAGGGCATTCGCCGCGGAACGTGGCCAGCGCCTGGAGCACGCCCACCGTGATCGCCCCCGACGTCCCGAGCCCGCTCTCGCCGGCGACGTCGACCCAGACCGCCAACCGGACGGGGGTGTCCGCCATGCCCGAGGCTCGCAAGGCCTCGCGCACGAGAGCGTGGCGCAGTTCGTCCAGCCGGGTGGCCGTCTCGAAGCCGCCGGCGTAGTGCACCTCGAAGCGCCCGTCCACGCCGGGCAGCACGCTCACGAAGGTGGACGAGCCGATCGTGCTCGACACGGTCACGCCGCCGAAGCGCTCGGCGTAGGCGCGCAGGTCGGTGAGGCCGCCGCCGAGCGGCACGCGCAGCGGCGTCGTGGCGACGATCACGAGTCGATCTCCCACAGCTGGCGGACCACCTGGCGCACGTTCGCCTCGGGCGTCGGGTGCACACCGCCCAGGTGGATCCACGGCGCGAGTTCGACGGCCCCGACGTCGAGCCCAGCGTCGACGAACGCCTGGAGGTTCGGCAGCACGCGGTACTCTCCCTGCTCGGCGCTCACGCGCCGGAGGCCGCGCGCGACGGCCAGCGGCACTCTCCAGGCGCCGGCGTCGAGCCACGGCCCTTCGCCGTCCCAGACGCGCAGCAACCGGTCGCCGCGACGCGTGACCCGCAGTCGGGGGCTCTCGGCGTCGGCACCGCGCGCGATGGTCGCCACAGCGCCCGCCTCGTGGTCGAGCAGCGCGCGGAAGGTCGCTGCGCCCACGTACAGGTCGGCCAGCCACACCAGCACCTCGCTGGTCTCGTCCGGCAGGCCGTCGACGGCGACGCCGATGGCGTGCCCGGTGCCGAGCGGCTCGGCCTGGTGCACGTAGCGCAACGGCACCCCCTCGAACGCGCTGCCGAAGTACGCGTGCACCTGCGCGCGGTGGTGCCCCACCACGAGCGTGAGCCGGTCGCGCGACGGGTCGACGCGCGCGCCCTCGAGCCAGGCCCGCAGGGTGTGCTCGAGGAAGGGCCGGAGCCCGACTGGGTACATGCACTTCTGGAGGTAGCGGCCGAGGTCGCCGAAGCGGGTCCCCTGCCCGGCCGCGAGGCACACGAACTCCATGGCGCGGACGGTAGCACGCCGTGTGTTCGCCTCAGGCACCGACACCATCACCGACCGCTCCGCCGTTCACGGCGTCAGGCCCGCCGGGCATCAGGCCCGCCGGGTGGCGTGGCTCAACCGCGCGCCATCCGGGTGAGGGCATGGATCGCGGCCACGACACCGGCCTCGGCCGGCGCGCTGAGCGTCTCACCCAGGTCGAAGCTGCGCGCCGGCAGCGACAGCGTCGCCGCGGCGGGCGAGCGGTCGTACAACCACACCGTCAGCCGCAAGAGTCCCGGCACGTCGAGCGCGTGGCCCATCAGCGGCACGGCGGTCCCACCGAGCGACCCTGCCGGATGACGGCGCCAGGTCGGCCGCTCGAGCGTGAGGTCGGCGTCGGCGTCGACGAACAGCGCGATGTCGGCGTCCGCGAGCTCGTCGGCGAGTTCCGGGGTCAGGCCGTGGACCGCGCGCACGCGCCAGGAGACGCGGCCCTCGAGGGCGTGCGCCACCCGCACGCCGGCTCCGTCGTCGCCGCGGAGGTCGTTGCCGATGCCGTAGAGCAGCACGCGCGCACCCGGGGCGACGCTCGGGGCGACCCCGTCGATGGCCTTGCGCTGGTGGTCGTCGCCCTCCTCAGCGGACGGCGTCACGTCGGCGGTGTCGGGTGCCGAGGACGCACGTGCGTCCTCGGCACCGTTCCGGCGATTCATCCCCGCACCACCTCACGCAGCAGCTCGCCGTCGGCGCCCTCGACGCGCAGCACCAGCGGCATCTGGCCGACGGCGTGGGTCGAGCAGCTGAGGCACGGGTCGTAGGCCCGGATGCCGGCCTCGATGCGGTTGAGCGCGCCCTCAGCGACGTCCGGGCCCTTCACGAAGGCCTTGGCGATCTGGGCGATGGTGCGGTTCATGGCCAGGTTGTTGTGCCCGGTCGCGATGATCATCTTCACGCCGGTCATGAGCCCCTGCGAGTCGACGCGGTAGTCGTGGAAGAGCGTGCCGCGCGGCGCCTCGGAGACGCCGACGCCGCGGCTGCGGTTGATGCCTGCGGTGGCGCGCAACGAGCCGGTGTCGAGCTCGGGGTCGTCGAGCAGTGCGCCGATCTGCTCGGCGCACGTCATGATCTCGATCAGCCGGGCGCCGTGGTAGTGGAACGAGCCGTGCGCGATGCGTCCGAACGCGTCGCGGAAGGCCTGCAGGGCGGCGTCGGCGAGCGGCGTGCCCATGCGCTCGCTGAGGTTGATGCGCGCCAGCGGTCCGACGCGGTACGTGCCGGGCGCCTCGCCCGTGACGGCGGCGTCGCCCTGCGCCCCGATGTGGTACGGCGACTTGAGGTACGTGTCGGCGTCGGCGACCTCGCCGATGAACTCGTCGTAGCGCTCGGCCGGGAAGTCCTCGCCGTAGCGCTCGCCGTTGGCGTCGATGAAGCGCAGCAGGCCCTCGTGGTGCTCCCAGGTGCCGTCGGGCGACACCAGGCCGAGGTAGAGGCTGGGGAACACGCCGAACGAGGCGACCTCGTCGGGGTGCGCGGCGACGAGCTCGCCGTAGCGGTCCCAGGCCCAGCGGACGTCGTCCATGATGGTCGGGAACTCGGCGCGGAGCTTCTCGCGCATCTCCGGGTCGATGCCGCCGCGCACGCCGCCGGGGACGGCCCAGGCCGGGTGGATCTTGCGACCGCCGAGGGCCGCGATGACCTCTTGGCCGAAGCGGCGCATGCGGATGCCGCGGCGGGCGATCTCGGGCTCGGCCGCGATCAGGCCGAACACGTTGCGCTTGGCGGGGTCGCTGTCGAAGCCGAGCAGCAGGTCGGGGGCGCTGAGGTGGAAGAACGACAGCGCATGCGACTGCAGGATCTGGCCGAGGTTCATCATCCGGCGCAGACGGCGGGCCGTCGGGGGCGGCTCGACGGCGAGGATGGCGTCGCCGGCCTTGGCGCCGGTCAAGACGTGCGAGACCGGGCAGATGCCGCAGGTACGGGCCGTCAGGGCCGGCATCTCATGCACGGGACGGCCGCGGCAGAAGGCCTCGAAGCCACGGAACTCGGTGACGTGGAAGCGCGCGTCTTGGACGCCACCGTCGTCGTCTAGGCGGACGGTGATCTTGGCGTGGCCTTCGATACGGGTCACGGGATCGATGAGGATGCTCTGGGGCACGGTCCTCCCCCCTCTCAGCCGAAGCGGCGCAGCTCGGGCGCCAGCTCGGGTTCGCGTCCGGCGAGGAGGGCCTCGACGGCCGTGCGGATGCGCTCGGCCGATGGTGGGCAGCCCGGCAGGAACGCGTCGATGTGGACGACCTCGTGAGCCGCGAGCACGCGCGGCAAGAGCGCAGGCACCACGCCGCGCTCGGGGTCGGGCAGATGGCCGTGGAGTTGCGTGACGGCGTCCTTGTACGCCTCGGCGACGAGCACGCCCGGATCACCGAGCGGGTTGCGCATCGCCGACACGTTGCCGTGCACCGCGCAGTCGCCGAAGGACACGACGATCTTGCTGCGCTCGCGGACCTGATGCAGGAGTTCGAGGTTGTCGCTGTTCGCCACGGCACCCTCGACCAGCGTCACGTCGACGCCTTCGGGGAAGTCCTTGACGTCGGCGATGGGGCTGTACACGAGGTCGACGGCCTGGGCCAGGTCGACCAGCCACTCGTCGAGGTCGAGGAACGACATGTGGCAACCACTGCAGCCGGCCAGCCAGACCGTCGCGACGCGCGGGCGGCTCATGAGGGCTCCTTCCGCGCCGCCTCGAGGTCGCGGCGTGCGGTGAGGGTCGGCACGAGCTCACGCCGCGGACGGCGTTCGGCGACCGAGGTCCCTCGTGAGAACAAGGCGCCCGTGGGGCACACGCTGATGCACTTGCCGCAGCCGGTGCAGGTGGTCGACTCGCCCCAGGGCGTGCCGAGATCGGTGATGAGGTGCACCTCGCGGCCGCGCCCGGCGAGGCCCCAGGTGAAGGCCCCTTCGACCTCTCCGCAGGCCCGCACTCAGCGCGTGCACAGGATGCAGCGGGTCGGGTCGTAGCCGAGGTAGGGGTGGCTGAGGTCGAGGGTCTGCCGCGTCGCGGGCGGGTTGAACGAGACGTGGTCGACGCCGACGTCGGCGGCCAGGGTCTGCAGCTCGCAGGCGCCACTGGCGACGCAGACGGCGCAGACGTGCTGGCCCTCTTTGAACAGCATCTCCAGCAGCACCTTGCGATGCTCCTGCAGACGCGGGGTCACGGTGTGGACCTCCATGCCTTCGGCGACCGGCGTGGCGCACGCGGGCTTCGGCTTGGGCGTGCCGTTGAGTTGCACCATGCACAGCCGGCAGGCGCCGTGGGTCGACAGCCCGTCGTACTGACACAGTCCGGGGATCTTGACGCCGACGCTGGAGGCGGCGGCCATCACGGTCGTGCCCTGCTCGGCCGTCACCTCCACGCCGTCGATGCTGAGCGTCACCTTGGCCATCACGCGCTCCCGTCCTGGGCGTTCACGCCGGGCTGCGCGCTCGCCTGCGGCACGGCGGCTCCGGCCACCAGCGCCTCGTACTCTTCGCGGAAGTAGTGCAGCGTCGACAGCACCGGGTTGGGGGCGGTCTGCCCCAAGCCGCAGAGGCTGTTGTCGCGCACGACCTCGCACAGGGTCTCGAGCCGGTCGAGGTCGAGCAGCGTTCCCTCGCCCGCGCACACCTTCTTGAGCAGCTCGTGCAGCTCATGTGTGCCGGCGCGGCACGGCAGGCACTTGCCGCAGCTCTCGTCCATGCAGAACTGCATGAAGAAGCGCGCGACCTCGGGCATCTTGACCTCGTCGTCCATGACGATCAGGCCGCCCGAGCCCATGATCGAGCCGAGCGCCTGCAGGCTCTCGTAGTCCATCGACGTGTCGAGGTGCTTCGCGGGGATGCAGCCGCCGCTGGGACCGCCGGTCTGTGCGGCCTTGAAGGGCCTGCCGCCGGCCACGCCGCCGCCGATGTCCTCGACGATCTCGCGCAGCGTGATGCCCATGGGCACCTCGATCAGGCCGGTGTTCTCGAGCTTGCCGGCCAGCGCGAACACCTTCGTGCCGCGGCTGCGCTCGGTACCGATCGAGGCGAACCACTCGGCGCCGCGGTTGAGGATGGTGGGCACGTTGGCGAGCGTCTCGACGTTCTGGATCAGGCTGGGGTTGCCCCACAACCCGCGCTCGGTGGGGTACGGGGGCCGCAGCACCGGGGTACCGCGTCCGCCCATGATCGACGCCATCAGGGCCGTCTCTTCGCCGCACACGAAGGCGCCGGCGCCGATGCGGATCTCGACGTCGAAGGCGAAGTCGGTCCCGAAGATGCTCTTGCCGAGCACCTTGTTGCGCTTGGCCTGACGGATGGCCTGTTCGAGGCGCCGCACGGCCACGGGGTACTCCGCCCGCACGTAGATGAAGCCCCGCGTCGCACCCGTGGCGTAGGCGCACAGCGCCAGCCCCTCGAGCACGCGGTGCGGGTCGTCCTCCATGACGGTGCGGTCCATGTAGGCGCCGGGGTCACCCTCGTCGCCGTTGGCGATCACGCTCTTGTCGTCGCCCGGCGCCTTGGCCAGCAGCGACCACTTGTTGCCGGCGGGGTAGCCGCCACCGCCGCGGCCACGCAGGCCGCTCTTGAGGACCTCGTCGACGACCGCCTCGGGCGTCATCTCGAGGACGGCGCGCTCGAGCGCCTTGTAGCCGCCGCGCAGGATGTAGTCCTCGATGCGGTTGGGGTCGTGTTCACCGAGGTGCTCGAGCACCACGCGCACCTGGCGGGCGAAGAAGGGGTGGTCGAGCGACAGCTGGCCGTGCTCGACCGCTTCGCCGCCGACCACGTGGCGCTCGGCGATCTCGCGCGCGGCGGCGCCGTCGACGTCGGCGTAGAGGACCTCGTCCTCGCCGCGGCGCCGTACCTTGACGAGCGGGCCGCGGCTGCACAGGCCCATGCAGCCGGTGGACACGACGCGCACGTCGCGCTCCAGGCCGTTGGACGCGACGACCTCGTCGACCGCGTCACGCGCTGCCTGGCCGCCGCTGGTGAGGCAGGCGGTGCTGCCGCAGCACAACACGGTGCTGATGAACGCCCCCTGGGCCTCGGCTTCCTTCTGGGCGATGTCGAACAGGTCCGGGGTGCTCATGACGCACCTCCGTCGGCCATCGGCCCGACGCCGGCCTTGTCGAGGGCCGTGAGCAGCATGTCGGAGGTCGCCTTGCCGACCACCACGCCGTCGACGAGCGCGACGGGCGCGAGGCCGCAGGCGCCGACGCAGCGGGCCTGCAACAGCGACAGGACGCCGTCTTCGCGGGTCTGCCCCTCGGGCACGCCGAGTTCGCGCTCGACCGCCGCGATGAGCTCGTCGGCGCCCTTCACGAAGCAGGCGGTGCCGGTGCAGACGGTGCAGGTGTGCTCGCCCTTCGGCTCGAAGGTGAACAGGTGGTAGAAGGTCGCGACGCCGAGCACGCGGCTCGGGGGCAGCTGGAGTTCCGTCGCGACGCGCAGCAACTGCACGGGATCGAGGAAGCCGTAGATGTCCTGCACCGCGTGCAGTACCTCGATCAGCGCGTCTGCGCGATAGCGCACCTTCTTCAGCTGCGTGGTGAGCATCTTCTCCCGCGGGTCCTCCGCGGAGCCGTTGCCGGCCGCCGCGGCCTTCGCCGCGGGCGTGGGACGCTCTGCTCCCGCAGTCGGTGTGGTCCGTTGATCTGCCATGCCGCCGTCCTCTCGTTGCGCCTCGCGCCCCGACACCGACGGTGGTCGGGGGGCGGGCGCTGCCTCCGCCATCATCGCCCGCTCGTGCGGCCCCTCACGAGGAACGAACGTCCCCAGCGCGAAGGCGCAAGAACGTCGGCGCCGACGCGTTTCGTCGGCTGGCAGGAGGGTATCGGGCGATGCCGTCGGCGCTGCTGCCGGTGGTTCAGTCGTCGTCCGACGCCGCTGCCTCGAGGGCGGCGAC
>PWQI01000141.1 GCA_003556805.1 Trueperaceae bacterium
CTCGAGTTCGAGAGGAGCACCACATGACCACGAAGACGCTTCGTCTGACCCACACCGTGAGCAAGGGCGGCTGCGCCGCGAAGATCGCTGCCGGCACGCTCAGCGCCTTCCTGCGCGACCTGCCGCCGGTGCACCACCCCGACCTCCTCGTGGGCCACGATCGCCTGGACGACGCAGCGGTGTGGCGCGTCGGCGCTGACGTGGCGCTGATCCAGACCCTCGACTTCTTCACCCCCGTGGTCGACGATCCTGCCGACTTCGGTGCCATCGCCGCCGCCAACGCGCTCTCCGACGTGTTCGCCATGGGCGGCCGACCCATCACGGCCCTGACGATCCTGGCGTTCCCGTTGGGCACCCTCCCCGACGAGGTGCTGGGGACGATGATGGCCGCCGCCGATGCGACGATCCGCGAGGCCGGCGCGCACCTCGTCGGCGGGCACTCGATCGAGGACGACACGCTCAAGCTCGGCTTCAGCGTCACCGGCCTGGCGCACCCCGAGCGCGTGTGGCGGAACGACGGGGCCAGACCCGGCGACGTGCTCATCCTGACCAAGGCGCTCGGCACCGGCACGCTCGCCGGCGCGCGCAAGAACGACGAGATCGACGAGGACGCCATGCGCCCGGCCATCGCATCGATGCGCCAGCTCAACCGGCTCGATCTCCCGGATGCACTCCACGACGCGGTGAGCGCCGCGACGGACGTGACCGGGTTCGGCCTCGCCGGGCACGCGCTGCACGTGGCGCACGGCTCGGACGTGACGATCCGGCTCGACACCGCCGCGTTGCCGCGGCTGCCCGGCGCGGCCGAGACGCTCGCGCGCGGCATCGTCACGAAGGCCCACGGCTCGAACGCGCGCTACGTGAGCGCGCACGTGACGGGGCGCGACGCCGTGGGCGAGGTCGACTGGTTGACGCTCGTCGACCCACAGACCAGCGGTGGGTTGCTCCTCGCCGTCGACCCGGAGCACGTCGACGACATGCTCACGCACGTCGGAGCGCGCTTCGCGGCGACCACCGTCATCGGCGCGGTCGAGGCCCGCGGCGACCACGCGCTGCGGCTCGTGGGGGCGGCATGACGCCACGGGGCACGCGTCACTTGGAGGCCGCACAGGCCGCTGCGTACGCTGCGGACACGATGACGCATCGCACGCGCCCCATCCTCGACGTCGCCGAAGAGCTCGGACTGGACCCCCAGGCCGTCACCACCCTCGGCACCACGAAAGCCAAACTCGATCCACATGCGGAGCCGCCGGCAGGCGACGCCCACGGGGCGCTGGTGCTGGTGAGCGCCGTCGGTCCCACCCGCTTCGGCGAGGGCAAGACGACCGTGAGCGTCGGTCTTGCAGACGGCCTCCGCCGGGTCGGCGCCCGCGCCGCGCTCGCCCTGCGCGAACCGTCGCTGGGCCCCGTGTTCGGCATGAAGGGCGGGGGCACCGGTGGTGGGCGCGCCCAGGTCGTACCGCCCGACGACATCAACCTGCACTTCACCGGCGACCTGCACGCGATCTCGGCGGCGCACAACCTGTTGGCCGCGATGATCGACACGGAACTGCACTTCGGCGCCAAGGCCGGGACGACCGCCTCCGGCATCAGGCCCGACCAGGTCACGTGGCCACGCGTGCTCGACATGAACGACCGCGCCCTGCGCAGCGTCGTCCTCGACGCCGGCGGACGGGCCGAACGCCAGAGCCGTTTCGACATCACCGCAGCGAGCGAGGTGATGGCCACGCTGGCGTTGTCGAGCTCGCTCGACGACCTGCGCGAACGCCTGGGCCGCACCGTGGTCGGCTGGCGCGACGACGGCACCCCCGTCACCAGCGACGACCTGGTCGCAACCGAAGCGATGGTCGCGCTCCTGCGCGAGGCGCTGCGGCCGAACCTGGTCCAGAGCGCGGACGGCACGCCCGCGTTGGTGCACTGCGGGCCGTTCGCCAACATCGCCCACGGCTGCTCGAGCGTCCTTGCGACGCGGTTGGCGCTGCGTCACGCCGAAGTGGTCGTCACCGAAGCGGGCTTCGGCTTCGACCTCGGCGGCGAGAAGTTCCTGCACCTCAAGGCGCCGCAGGCCGACGTGTGGCCGCGCTGCGTGGTGCTCGTCGCGACGGTGCGTGCACTGGCGCATCACGGGGGCGGCGATCTCCAGGTCGGCCTCGAGCACCTGGATCGCCAGGTGGCCAACGTGCGCTCCTTCGGCCTGCCGGTGGTGGTCGCGCTCAACGTGTTCGCCGACGACACCGAAGAGGACCTGGTGGCGATCGAGGCGCATGCGCAGGGCCTCGACGCCGCGATCGCCCGCTGCACCGCCTTCACGGACGGCGGCTCGGGCGGCGTGGCGCTCGCTGCGGCCGTGCGTGAGCAACTGCGCTCCAACGATGCCGAGCCGCCACGCCGGCGCGCGCTGTACGACCCGGCCGAGGGCGTGGTCGCCTCGCTGCGCACGCTCGCGCAACGCGTGTACGGCGCCGACGACGTGGCGCTGTCCGAGCGCGCCGCCCACGACCTCGCACGGATCGAAGCAGCCGGCTTCGGCCGTCTACCGGTCTGCGTCGCCAAGACCCACCTGTCGTTCACCGACGACCCCAAGGGGGGTGGGCTGGCACGCGGCTTCACGCCGACGGTGACGGAACTGCGGCTGGCGGCGGGAGCCGGGTTCGTGGTCGCCCTGATGGGCAGCATCTTCACGATGCCGGGCCTGCCTCGCGAGCCCGCTGCCAAGAACGTGCGCGTCGAGGCGAGCGGCCGCGTGCGCGGGTTGATGCAAGGCGGTTGACGCCTTCACCGCGTGTGGTCGAGACGGACGATCCGCCTCGACCACACGCGTCTGCTCACTCGTTGCGGACCAGCTGACGCACGTCCATCAAGAAGTTCCCGTCGGTCGGGAGCATGATCGTCTGCACGGTCGGCGCGAGCCGCTGCGCGAACTCGAGCTGGATCAGGTCGGGGTTGTCGCGCAGCGCATCGGCACGGAGCCGCAACGCCTCCGCCTCGCCCTCGGCGCGGGCGATGGCGGCGTCGCGCTCGCCCGTCGCCTCGATCACGCGGCGCTGCGCGGCGATCTCGGATTGGCGGCGGCGGTTCTCCTCGACCTCGACCTGCTGCTCGGCGGCCTGTTTCTCCTCGATCGCATCGGTGATCAGGTTGGGGATGCGCACGTCGCGCAGCAGCACGCCGAGGATCAAGATGTTGTCGCTGGAGAGGCTCTCGGAGAGTTCGCTCTCGATCCCACGCTGCAGCGCGGCGCGCTGGGTGCTGATCAGGTCGGCCGCGTTGTACTCCGCGATGCCGTCTCGCACCGCGGTGCGGATCTGCGGGCGCAGTCGGATGTTGACGAACGACGGACCGATGTCCTGGTGGAGCCGGGCCGCCTCACGCCCCACGACCTGGTAGATGACCGTGACGTCGACGCCGATGTCGAGACCTTCGGACGAGCGGGCGTTGATCTGGTCGCCGGTGGTGGTGGCGAGCGTGATCTCCTGCTGACGCAAGTCGTAGAGCGTGACCTGTTGGACGACGGGGATCACGATGTGGAGTCCCTCACCGAGTTCGTCTTGTTGGACGCCGCCGAAGACGCTAAAGAGGACGCCGGTGAAGCCTGCCGGGATGATGACGATGGCAGCCGAGAGGAAGGCGAGTACAGCGCCGCCGATGACGCCACCGATGCCCGCGAGCCGCATCTGGGCACGTTGCAGTTGGACGCCCTGAACGATGAGTGCGAAGCCTAGGATGGCCAGGGCGAGACCGATCACGAGCAATATAGACATGCGATAGAACCTCCGCTCGCCATGGTACAGGCCGGAACCTACCGGACACCGGGTGCGGGCCGACAGCGGCCGCCCTCGAGCGCCGCTGGGCGCCGCCTCAGGGCCGCACGATCGTCACGCCGACCGGTGCGAACGCCGCCATCGACGCGAGCGCGTCCCCGGCGCCCGCGAGATCGACGCGTGCGCCGACCAGGGAGCCGAGCGGGAGCCCGCGATCCAGCACGAAGCGGAACAGCGCGGGGTAGCCCCGCGCGGGCATGCCGTGGCTGCCGATCAGGCGCAACTCGCGCCGGATCACGTCCTGCATGGGCAGCGGCGGATCCGCATCGCGACCGAGCAGCAGGCCGAGCTGCAAATGACGGCCGCGCCGCCGCAACGAACGGATGCCCTGGGCGCACGTGAGGGCGCTCCCGAGCGCGTCCACCGCGACATCGACCCCGCCGTCACCCGCCGCTCGCGCGCGCTCGACCGGGTCCTCGCTGCGTGCGTCGACGAGCACCGAGGCGCCGAAGCGGCCGGCCAGCGCGAGCTTGCCGTCGTCGACGTCGACGGCGATCACATGCGCACCGAGCGCCGCGGCGATCATCACGCTCGACAGGCCGACGCCGCCGCAACCGATCACCAGGACCCTTTCCCCCGCCCGCACCTGCGCCTGATCGACGAGCCCGCGGAAGGCCGTCATGAAGCGGCAACCGAGGCTGGCGGCGACGTCGTAGTCGAGCGCGTCGGGGAGCCGGGCCAGGTTCACGTCGGCCCACGGCACCATCACCATCTCGGCGAAGCTGCCCCAGCCATCGAAGCCGGGTTGATACTCGCGTTCGCACAGCTGCTGTTGACCGTCGGCGCAGGCGCCGCAGCGGCCGCAGCCGCAGCAGAAGGGCGCCGTCACACGCTCTCCGCCCTGGAACGCGCGTACCTCGCTCCCGACGGCGACAACCTCACCCGCGAACTCGTGCCCGTGGACGTGCGGGAAGACGACGCTGGGATCGTGGCCCACCCAAGCGTGCCAGTCGCTGCGGCAGACGCCGCTGGCGCGCACTCGGACGATGGCACCGTGCGCTGGCACGTCGGGCTCGGGCACCTCGGTGACGCGCAGCGTCGCGTTGGGGGCGTCGGCGATCGCGGCCCGCACGGCCCTACGCCTCCCCGCGCACGGCTTCGCCACGCACCGCGTCGCCGCGCTCGAGATCGCCGGCGAACCCCTGGCGAGCGAGGTACGCCCGCACCCGCGACGAGAAAGCGTCGTGGCTCTCGCGCGTGTACTTCACGGCGCTGTAGAGCTGTGCCAGGTTCGTCACGCCCGCCGCCTCGACGCGGGCGCGCAGGTCCGGTACGGCCATGTAGCGCTCCCAGCCGCGCACCTCGCGCTCGGCATAGATCGCAGCGAGGCCCTCGTCGCTCGGGACGCGGTAGGTCTCGCGATGGACGATGCCGTCGAGCGGCAGCCGATCCCGAGGCGCCGGGTCCTCGGCCGGATGGCCGAGCGAGAAGCCGACCACCGGGACTACCGACGGGGGCAGCTCGAGGACCTCGCCCACCAGGTCGCAGTTCGCCAGCGTGCTCCCCATGTAGCAGACGCCCAGGCCGTGCGCCTCGGCGGCCAGCGCGACGTTCTGCGACGCCAAGACGGCGTCGATGGCGGCGACCATGAAGCTCATCAGGTCGTCGAAGCCGTCGGGCGCGTCGGAGCGCGCCAACCAGCGACGCATCCGGTGCATGTCGGCGCAGAAGGTCAGGAGCAGGGGCGCGTCGAGCACCATCGACTGCCGCATGTGCGGCTCGAAGAGGCGCTCGCGCAGCGCGGGGTCGCTCGTCACGATCACGCTGTAGGACTGCATGTTGCCCGACGACGAGGCCCGCAGGCCGGCGGCGAGGCAGTCACGCAGGACGCCCTCGTCGACGGGATCGCTGCGGTACGCCCGGATGCTGCGGTGCGAGAGGAGGTGGTTCAGCATGGCGGTGGTGGAGTCGGTCACGGTGGCAGCGTACCCGAGGGTCGACCTCGCGCGACCCCGCGACCGTGCTCCTGCCACGACCCCGTAGCATGGGTGGGAAGGAGCACCCCGATGCCCGAGACGTACCCGATCGGCCGCCTCACCCTCACCGCCTCGCTCGACCTGGGTGCCGTCATGACGGCCATCGACCGGATCGAAGCGCTGCCGACCGTGCTCACAGCCGCGCTCGACGGCTGCGCCGACCTCGACCACCCGATCCGCGAGGGGGCCTGGACCATCCGTCAGCTCACGCACCACGTGGCGGACAGCCACATGAACGCGTTCGCCCGAACGAAGCTCACGCTCACCGAACACGGGCCGACCGTGCACGCCTACGACGAGGTCGCGTGGTCCCGCAGCGCAGATGCTGCGCTCCCGGTCGAGCCGTCGCTGGCGCTGCTGGGCGGCCTGCACCGGCGCTGGGTCGAGCTCTTGCGCAGCCTGGGACCGGCCGAGCTCGAGCGGCCGTGGCACGTGCCAGACAAGCCCGTGACGTACCAGCTGTGGCGGCTACCGCTGGTCTACGGCTGGCACGGCGACCATCACGTAGCCCAGATCGAACGTGCGCGCGAGCACTTCGGTATCTGAGGCTCGTCCGCCGACACCACTGCCGACCGGTTCACGGGCGGCCCGAAGCGTCAGCGACCTTTCAGGGGTGCGTCGACGGGCCCGGGCGAGCGCGCTCCGCTGGACGATGCGACACCGTACGCCGTCGGGTCCAGGCCTGCCTCGGTCAACACCTCGGCGGTGTGCTGCCCGAGCAGAGGCGGTGCGTAGCGCAGGGCGGCCGGTGTCCGGTCGAGCTTGAACGGGAACCCGACCTGCCGCATGCGGCCCACGGTCGGGTGGTCGAACTCGATCAGCATGTCGCGCGCCGCGACCTGTGGATGCGCGAAGACCTCGTCGAGCTCGAGGACCGGCGCGACAGGAACGCCCGCGGCGTCGGCCAACTCGGTGAACGCTCTGCCGTCGATGTCCGCGAAGCGCTCGCGCAGGACCGCACCGAGCTCGGTCCGATGCGCCACGCGCGCAGGGTTGGTCACGAAGCGTGGGTCCCTCGCCAAGCCAGGGTCACCCAAGAGGGCGCAGAAGCGCTGGAACTGGGCGTCGTTGCCGACGCAGACCATCACCGGCCCGGTGAGCGTCTCGAACGTGTCGGTTGGAACGATGTTCGGGTGGGCGTTGCCCAACCGCGGATGGATCACGCCACCCATGAGGTAGGCAGACGCCTGGTTGGCGAGCGTGGCGAGGCTGGTCTCGAACAGCGAGAGGTCGACGCGCTGCCCCTCACCGGTGCGATCGCGATGCAGCAGCGCCGCCAACACGGCGAACGCCGCCTGGCAGCCCGTGAGGATGTCGATCACGGCGACGCCGACCTTGAGCGGGCGTCCGTGCTCTTCCCCGTTGATGGCCATGAAGCCAGCCACCGCCTCGATGATCGGGTCGTACCCGGGCAGCGGCGCCGACGGACCGGTGCGGCCATAGCCGGTGATGCTGCAGTACACGAGGCCGGGGTTGATCGTGCGCAGCACGTCCTCGTAGCCGAGACCCCACTTCTCCATGGTGCCGACCCGGAAGTTCTCGATCACCACGTCGGCGCTCGCGACCAGGTGCTGCAAGACCTCGCGGTCCGTGTCGCGCTTGAAGTCGAGTACCACACCGCGCTTGTTGCGGTTCACGCAGGTGAAGTACGCGCTCTCGCCCTCGACCCACGGCGGCCCCCAGCGACGCGTGTCGTCACCGCTGGGCGACTCGATCTTGACGACGTCGGCGCCGAGGTCGGCCATCATCATCGTCGCGAACGGCCCCGCGAGCACGCGGCTGAGATCGACGACCCGCACGCCGTGCAGTGGGCCGGGGGCGGACGTGGACGGTGACGAGGTGGCGGTATCGGCGGTGACGGTCGAGGGCATCGACGCTCCTTCGGGGCGGCGCTCGGGCCGGCCGAGGGGCGGACGGCCTCCCGATCAGGATAGAGGTTCGCATGCCTTGGCCGCAGCGGTACAACGTCCCTACGGCAACGTGGGCTCACCAGCACCGTCGTCTCTACAGCAGCGTGCCGCTCAGGAAGACCATGGCGATGCTGAAGAAGATGATGATGCCGGTCACGTCGACGAGCGTCGCGATGAAGGGCGCCGACGAGGTCGCGGGATCGGCCCCGAGGCGCTTGAGGAGGATCGGCAGCAGCGAGCCGGAGAGCGAGCCCCAGACCACGACGCCGAACAGCGAGACGCCCACGGTGAGCGCCACCAGCGGCCAGTGGGGTCCGTAGGCTTCGAACGCGACCGCCCACAGCACGATGCGCATGGTGCCGAGCGAGCCGAGGATCACCCCGAGCATGACGCCCGAGACGATCTCGCGCCGCATCACCCGCCACCAGTCGTTGAGGCGCACCTCGCCCAGCGCGATGGCGCGGGTGATGAGCGTCGCAGCCTGCGAGCCGCTGTTGCCGCCCGAGGCGATGATCAGCGGCAGGAAGATGGCGAGGACAACGGCCTGGGAGAGCTGGTCCTCGTAGAACGTCATCGCCTCTGCCGTCAGCATGCCGCCGAACAGCAAGATGACCAGCCACACGACGCGCTTGCGCACCATCGTCGTGATCGGCACCTGGAGGTAGGGCTCCTCGAGCGCCTCCATGCCCCCGAGCATCTGGATGTCTTCGGTGGCCTCGCGCTCGACGATGTCGAGGACGTCGTCGACGGTGACGATGCCGACGAGGACGCCGGCGCCATCGACCACCGGCAGCGCGGTGCGGTCGAACTTGCGGAACACCGACACGGCGGACGACTCGTCGTCGAGCACGTTCAGCGCCACGAACTCACGGTCCATCAGGGCGTCGATGCGGGTCGACGGGTCGACCGTGAGGAGCTGGCGGATGCGCAGGTCGTCCACCAGCACGCCCGCGGCGTCGGTGACGTACACGACGTTGAGCGTCTCGGAGTCGTTCCCGAAGACGCGGATGTGGTCGAGCGCCTCGCCCACCGTCCAGGTCGGCTTGACCCTGACGTAATCGGGCGTCATCAGGCGACCGACCGAGTCCTCGGGGTAACCGAGCAGCTGCATCGCGACGCGTCGCTCGCCTGGCGAGAGCAGGTTCAGCAGCCGGCGCGTGACCTTGCCGGGCAACTCCTCGAGCAGTGCGGTGCGGTCGTCGGCCGACATCTCCTCGAGCAGCGCCGCGGCGTCGACGTCCGACAGCGTGTGCAGCAGGTGCTCCTGAGCGTCGAACGAGAGGTACTCGAAGGCCTGCCAGGCCGTCTCTTTCGGGAGCAGGCGGAACGCGATCGCCTCTTGCTTCTCGGGCAGGCGGTCGATGGCCTCGGCGATGTCGGGAGGGCTGCGCTCAGCCAGCAACTCCTTGACCGCGTCGAAGCGGCGCTCTTCGACGAGGGCTTCGAGCTTCTCGTTGAGGCTGTCCGTCGCCTGATCCATACTCATCGTCTGGACTCGCCATTCAGCACGCTCCTCGAGGGCACTCCGCCGGGTCCGTGGGACGGCCGGCGCGGTTCGTAACGGGGTATCGACACTGGGGCGGACCTCACCTCACGCGTGTCAGGCAAGGAGTGTACCAGCCAGACACCCCCGGTCGGTCGAGGCCCGTCGTTCGAGCCGCTCAGTTGAGCTCGTCGAGGGTGAGCCGGAAGCTCGGCACGAAGGTGTCGATGAAGGCCTCGACCACGGGCTCGTCGAGCGCCTCGAGCGAGGCGCGGATGGTGGCCTCGGCGCGCTCGAACTCGCGGTTGCCCGCCTTGGCCTCCTCGAGACACTTGAGATAGGCGCAGAGCTTGTCGGCCAGCTTGACGAGTCGCCAGTGCGCAGCGTCGTCGTCGCGCTCGAACAGCAGCGGCTCGTAGGCGCTGCGCAGGTCGTCGGGAAGCATGTCGGACAGACGCTGCTTGGCCACCGACTCGAGGCTGTCGATCGCCTCCTTGACGCGTGGGTTGAAGTACTTGATCGGCGTCGGGAGGTCGCCCGTGATGATCTCCTCGGCGTCGTGGAAGACGGCGAGGAGGGCGGTGCGTTCGGGGTCGACGCTGGCGCCGAAGCGCGCGTTGCTCATGACCGCGAGCGCGTGCGCGACCATCGCCACCTGGAGGCTGTGCTCCTGGATGTTCTCGGTGCGGGTGTTGCGCATCAGGCCCCAGCGTTGGATGAACTTCATGCGGGCCAGATAGGCGAAGAAGTGACTCACGCGCGCACCATACGTCAACCGGGACGCGGCTCAGGCGAAGCCGCGGAAGCGGTCGCGGTGCACGAGCATGGCCAGGCCGAGCACGCCGAGGGTGATCACCAAGTTGGTGCCGCCGTACGACACGATGGGCAGCGTCAGGCCGGTCACGGGCGCCAGGCCGAGCGACACGCCCACGTTCACGAGCGTCTGGAAGCCCAGGTACGCCAGCACACCGGTGATCACGAGCTGGTCGCGGGGCCTAGGACACTCCATGGCCATCACCGCCAACCGCCAGAACATGAGCGCGAACAACGCGAGCACGAACACCGACCCGACGAAGCCGAGCTCCTCGGAGAGCACCGGGAAGATGAAGTCGGTGTGCTTGAAGGGGATGAAGTCGAGCTGCGTCTGCGTGCCCTGGCGCCAGCCCTTGCCCGTCAGCCCGCCCGATCCGATCGCGATGCGCGCCTGGGTGACCTGGTAACCGGCCCCCTGTGGGTCGGCATCGGGGTTCAGGAACGCGGTGACGCGCGCCTGTTGGTGCGGCGCGAGGCGCGGCACGACGATGGGGACCGCGACGACGACGATCGCGATGGCCGCGATCAGCACGCGCGTCGGCACGCCCCGCACGAACAGCATGCCGGCGCCGATGGCCGCGATCACCAGGGCGCTGCCGAGGTCGGGGCCGATCAGCACCAGACCGAAGGGGACCGCGACGAGGGCACCGACCACCAGGTAGCCGACCACGCCGCTCGACGATGCCTGCGCCAGGTAGCGCCCGAGGAGCAAGATGAGTGCCACCTTGGCGAGCTCGGAGGGTTGGATGCGAGCCGGACCGAACTCGAGCCAGCGCTTGGCGCCGTTGACCTCTTCGCCGAACACCAACACCGCGACCAGCAGCACGAGCGTGACCACGTACAGCGGCACGGTGAGCTTGTCGACGCGAGCACCGCCGATCAGGAAGATCGCGACACAGCCGACCACGCCCGCCAGGAACCACGCCGCCTGCCGCGTGACGTAACTCGCGTCCGGTGCCGCGCTCGCGAGCGTCACGAAGCCGACGAGCGCGATCAGCGCCACGACCACCGGGAGATAGGGTTCGAGTCGACTCACCCCTCCACGCTACCCGAGAGGCGGCCGTCGTCGTGCGAGGTCGCGACGTAGCGGGCGCCCGGCGCTTCGCTGCCACCATGCATTCGCGTGGGGGCCGTGAAACATGCCATTGACGTGTGCCGGAGGGGCACGTACGCTTGCGTCCAAGAGGAGGCTCCTGTGAAGCGTGGTGCCCTGATGATGATCGCCGGCCTAGCGGCGTTGCTGCTCGTGGCTGCGTGTACGCCTTCAGCGACCGTCGCGACCGAGGTCGTTCCGACGCTCATTTCCGTGCAGGCCCGCGACGCATCCGCCGTCGTGCTGCAGGGTCGTTACTTCGGTGGCGGTGGTGGCGATAGTTACGTGCTCGTGAGCACCGATGTGTCCGGCGACGGTGGCGTCCGTGTCGAGGCGAGCGACTGGAGCCCGACGCGCATCACCTTCGCCTCGCCCGCGGGCAGCGGTGGTTCGTTCGTGATCGTGGTGGCCGACGGACGCCGCAGCAACCCACTACCGGCAAACCTGCCCTGACGCTGGGCGCGAGCTCGGCTCTGACGGGGGTCCTTCGTGGACCCCCGTCGTCGTGCCGCGTGCGGAGGTAAACGCTGGCCGGCGTCGGCGGCACGGACCCATGTACCTCGGCCCCAGACGGGGCGAGCGTGTAGACTCGTGCCGATGCGACCGAGCGCCGTCAAAGGCACCTACGACGTTCTTCCCGACGACCAACCCCGCTGGCACGCGCTCCTCGCCACCACCCGGCGGATCCTCGGACGCGCCGGGGTGGACGAGATCTCGACGCCGGTGTTCGAGCACAGCGAGGTGTTCGAGAAGTCGGTCGGCGAGTCCGCCGACCTGGTCGTGCAGAAGGAGATGTACCGCTTCGAGGACCGGGGCGGTCGCTCGCTCACCCTGCGCCCCGAGTTCACCGCCGGCGTGCTGCGCGCCTTCATCGAGCACGGCATGCATACCTGGCCCGCGCCGGTGAAGCTGTGGAGTGCCGGCCCCGCCTTCCGGGCGGAGAACGTCCAGCGCGGGCGCTTCCGACAGTTCCATCAGGTCAACTGCGAGCTCGTCGGCGGCGCCAGCGCGCTCCTCGACGCCGAGGCGATCGCCCTGCTCGTCGACGTGCTGGCCGGTCTCGGGCTGCGAGGCGTGCACGTCAAGGTGGGTTCGGTTGGCGATCCAGAGGATCGGCAACGCTACAACGCGTACCTGCGCGAGGCGCTCGAACCACAGGTCGAGGCGCTGTCCGAGGTGAGCCGTGAGCGCCTGCGGCTCAACCCGTTGCGCGTGCTCGACAGCAAGGACGCCGGCGACCAGGCGTTGCTGGCACCGCTGCAGCGGCCGCTTGAGCGGCTCGGTGGCGAGGCACGGGCGCACTTCGACGCGGTGACCGCGGTGCTCGAGGCGTGGGGCGTGCCGTTCGAGATCGACGCGAGCATCGTCCGCGGGCTCGACTACTACCGTCGAACGGCGTTCGAGGTGCATCACACTGGTATCGGCGCGCAGTCGGCGCTCGGGGGCGGTGGGCGCTACGACGGCCTGATCGCGCAGCTCGGCGGCCCCGACGTCCCCGGCATCGGCTGGGCCTTCGGGATCGAGCGCGTCTTCGATGCCTTGAGCGGTGCCGGCGTCGCCGCCGCAACGCGCGAGCGACCGCTCGCCTACCTCGTCGCCCTCGACGAGACCGCCGTCGCCGAGCTGGCACAGCTGGCCCGCGCGCTGCGCTCCGAGCACCGGATCGAGCACGGCTACGTCGCCCGGAACCCCGGCAAGGGGCTGCGCGACGCGGACCGCAGCGGTGCGCACCTCGCCGTGGTGCGCGGCTCGCGCGAGCGCACGGACGGCACGTTCCAAGTCAAGGACCTGCGCAGCGGCGAGCAGCACACCGTGCCCGAGGACGACCTCGCCGAGCACCTCCGCCGCAGCGCGACTGGCACCACCACCGACACCGACGCCGCCCTCGCGGGTTGAGCGTCCCCGACAGGAGCCCTATGCGAAGGACCATGGATTGTGGCGCGCTGCGCGCCGAGCACGCAGGACAGAGCGTCACGCTGGCGGGCTGGGTCAACCGGCGCCGCGACCTGGGCGGCCTGATCTTCTTCGACCTGCGCGACCACGGCGGCATGAGCCAGATCGTGGCGCTGCCGGAGCACGCAGACGTGTTCGCCGTCGCCGAGCACGTGCGCAGCGAGTACGTGCTCGAGGTGCGCGGACACGTCCGGCTCCGACCCGACGGCCAGCACAGCGAGCGCCTTGCCAGCGGCGACGTCGAGCTGGTGGCGGACACCATCACCGTGCTCTCGGAGGCCGACACGCCACCCTTCCCGATCGACGGCAGCGTCGACGCCGGCGAGGTCAACGAAGACCTGCGCCTGCGGCACCGCTACCTCGACCTGCGGCGACCCGCGGCCCTGGCGCCACTGCGCTTGCGGCACCAGGTCACCAAGGCCATATGGGACTATCTCGACGAGGCTGGCTTCCTGCAGGTCGAGACCCCGCTGCTGACCCGCAGTACGCCCGAGGGTGCTCGCGACTACGTCGTGCCGGCGCGCGGTCGGCCCGGCCACGTCTACGCCCTGCCGCAGTCGCCACAGCTCTTCAAGCAGATGCTGATGGTCGGCGGCGTCGACCGCTACTTCCAGATCGCTCGCTGTTTCCGCGACGAAGACCTGCGGGCCGACCGCCAGCCCGACTTCACGCAGCTCGACCTCGAGATGGCCTTCGTGGAGGTCGACGACGTGCTCACGCTGAACGAGTCGCTCATGGCGCACGTGGTGCGCGAGGCGACGGGCAGCGTGCCCACCACGCCGTTCCCGCGGCTGTCGTACCGCGACGCGATGGAGCGCTACGGCTCGGACAAGCCCGATGTGCGCTTCGGCCTCGAGCTCACCGACCTCGACGCGACGTTCATGGCCACCGAGGTGCGAGCGTTGCGCGGCGCGCTCGACGCCGGCGGCGTCGTGCGAGCGCTGCGCGTACCGGTCGAGCACGCCGGCTCGGTCTCCCGCAAGGACATCGAGGCGCTCGAGGCGCACGCCAAGCGCCACGGTGCCCACGGCCTCGCGTGGCTCCGGCGCGGCGTCGACGGTTTCAGCGGCCCGCTGGCACGAGCGCTCTCGGAGGACGAGCGCGCCGCGTTGACGGCGCAGTCCGATGGCGTCGGCGAGCTGTGGCTGCTGGTCGCCGGTCCCTGGGAGACCGCGTGCACGGCACTCGGCGCGGTCCGGTTGCGGCTGCGCGAGCACCTCGACATGCCGCTCGCGGCCGGGCACGCCTTCGTGTGGGTGCTGGACTTCCCGCTGTTCGAACGCGACGACGAAGGCGGCTGGACGTCGATGCACCACCCCTTCACGCGCCCGCACGACGACGACCTGCCGCTCCTCGAGCGCGACCCGGGCGCCGTGCGCGCCCAGGCCTACGACCTCGTGATGAACGGCTTCGAGATCGCCGGCGGATCGATCCGTATCCACCGGAGCGACGTGCAAGAGCGGGTGTTCGGCGTGCTGGGCATGTCGAGCGAGGAAGCCCGCGCGCGCTTCGGCTTCTTCCTCGACGCGCTGCGCTACGGCACGCCACCCCATGGCGGCATCGCGTGGGGGCTCGACCGCCTCGTGATGCTGCTCGCAGGCGCGCGCAGCCTGCGTGAGGTGATCGCCTTCCCGAAGAACCAGCGCGGCGCCGACCCGCTCACCGACGCCCCTGCGCCTGCCGACGCGGCCCAGTGGGCGGAACTCGGTCTGGCGGTGGTGGGCGCGCGCGACACCGACGACGGCGACTCCGTCGACGTGGAGGCCTCATGATTCCGCTGGTGATCCTCGACCTCGACGGCACGGTGATCGGCGCCTCCGGTCAGGTCGCGCCGAGCGTGTGGGAAGCGGCCGACCAGGCGCGCGAGGCAGGTGTCAAGATCGCCGTCTGCACCGGCCGGCCCGGCCTCGGCGTGGCGCTGCGCGTCGCGCGCCGCCTCGGTCCGAACGTTCCACACGTGTTCCAGTCCGGCGCCCACATGGCGTTCCCCGACGGCGAGACGTTGATGGCCTCGTCGCTGCGCGAGTCGGTCGCGCTCAAGCTCGTCCAACACGCGCGCTCGCTCGGCCTGGTGCTCGAGCTCTACACGCCCAACCACCTCTACGTCGAGCGTCGCACCACGCTATCCGAGGCGCACGCAGCCATGATCGGGGTCAATGCCTTGGTGCGCGACCTCGCCGAGGTGGCGCAGAACGAACCCGTGGTGCGGGCCCAGTGGGTCCTCACCTCCGACCAGGAGTCGCACGCCATGGCCCTCGCCGTGAGCGACGTGCAGGTGAGCCGGGCGACGAGCCCGGCGCAACCCGACACGCTCTTCGTCAGCGTCACGCGCAAGGGGACGTCGAAAGGATCGGCCGTGACAGCGCTCTGCAAGCATCTGCGCGTGCCTCTCGAGAAGACGATGGCCGTCGGCGACAGCGCCGGCGACCTCCCGATGCTCGAGCTCGTCGGCTTCCCGATCGTCGTTGCGAACAGCGAGAGCGCCCTGCTCGCCCGCTTCCCCAGCGTCGGCAGCGTCGAGGACGGCGGGGTCGTCGAGGCGTTGGCCATGGCCGTTCAGGGCGCGCGCGCCGTGCCACGCGCGCCCGTCGGGTAGGCTCGCCGACATGACGACCGTTCGCATCGCCGACCTAGGCGCCCTCGTCGGCACGGCCGTCGAGCTCCGCGGCTGGCTCACGGCCTCACGTTCCTCGGGCAAGATCGCGTTCCTGCAGCTCCGCGACGGCAGCGGCTTCGTCCAGGCCGTGGTGTCACGGGCCGACGTCGGCGACGCGGCCTTCGAGACCACGCGCGGTCTGACGCAGGAGTCCGCTGTGCGTGTGCGCGGTGAGGCGCGCGCCGACCCGCGCTCGCCCTCGGGCGTCGAGATCAAGGCGACCCACGTCGAGGCCATCGCACCCTCCGTCGGCTACCCGATCACGCCCAAGGAGCACGGCGTCGACTTCCTGATGGAGCGCCGCCACCTCCACCTGAGGCACCGGGCGCCGTGGGCGATCCTGCGCATCCGGGACGAGGTCGAGCGAGCGATCCACGACTTCTTCGCTGCGCGCGGCTTCGTCCGCTTCGATGCCCCGTTCTTCATGCCCACGGCCGTCGAGGGCACCACCAACCTGTTCGAGATCGAGCTCTTCGAGGAAGAGAAGGCCTACCTGTCGCAGTCCGGGCAGCTCTACGCCGAGGCGGGCGCGCTGGCGCTCGGCGCGGTGTACACCTTCGGCCCCACGTTCCGGGCCGAGAAGAGCAAGACGCGCCGCCACCTCCTGGAGTTCTGGATGGTCGAGCCCGAGGTGGCGTTCCTCGAGCACGACGGCAACGTGCAGCTCCAAGAGGACCTCGTCGCCTACCTCGTCGGCCGCGTCTTGGAGCACCGAGCCGTCGAGCTCGAGACGCTCGGCCGCGACCCGGCGCGACTCGAGCCGGCCGCCCAGGGCGGCTTCCCACGCATCAGCTACGACGAGGCGCTGGCGCTCCTCGCCGAGGCCGGCGAGCAGCTCGAGTGGGGCGACGACTTCGGCGCGCCGCACGAGACGTTGCTGGGCGAGCGCTTCGATCGGCCGCTCGTGATCGAGCGCTACCCCACGCACGTCAAGGCGTTCTACATGGAGACGGTACCGGGGGATCCGACGCGCGTGCTGTGCGACGACGTGATCGCTCCCGAAGGCTACGGCGAGATCATCGGCGGGTCGCAACGCATCCACGACCTCGCGTTGCTCGAGCAGCGCATCGCCGAGCACGCCTTGCCGCGTGAGGCCTTCGACTGGTACCTCGACCTGCGGCGCTACGGTAGCGTGCCACACAGCGGCTTCGGGCTCGGCCTGGAGCGCACCCTGGCCTGGATCACGGGCGTGCACCACCTGCGCGAGGTCATCCCGTTCCCGCGCATGCTGACGCGCATGTACCCCTGAGCAACGGCCCGCGGGCCCGATCGCCCAGCGCGCTCAGCGCAGCGCCACCTGCCCCCACAGCGTCGCCGCGGGTGCGCCGTCGACCACCACCGTGACCTCGTCCACACCGTGAGCGAACGCCGTCTCCTCGAGCGAACGCAGCGTCGCGAGCTCGGCCAGCACGTCGGGACCTCGGCCCTCGAGCGGCGGCACGTCGATCACGACCACGCGCCGCCGCTGGACCTCGTACCCGAGGACCGTGGGGGCGCCGACGTGTTGCGGCCACACGCCGTCCTCGACGAGCGTCGTCCTCAACACCGCGAGCGCGGCTGCGAGCCGGTCCTCGAACGCGTCTTGCGAGGTCACCTCGACGTCCACCGTGCGGCTCAGGCCGTCACGATCGAACACGACGATGCGGGCATCGCTGGTGATCGGCGCCGAGTGCGCCTCCGCGTCGATCAGGAGGTCCGGCACACGCGGCGCCGGGGCGTCCCGAAACCCACCCGCGTACCACGCCACCGCGCCCCCCAGCACCAGCGCGGCGATCAGCACGTGCGGTCGCAGCAGGACGTCGCCCCAACGGCGGCGGCGGCGGACCGCACTCACGGGAGCGCGCCGGCGCTGGTGACGATCGAAGCCACGGCGGCGGCCAAGAGCGGCGCGAAGGCTGGATCGCGTAGGTCGGCCGCGCCGACCTCGAGCAGCACACCGCGCCCAGCGGCTCCCGTCAGCACCGCGACGGGCGCCGCCCGCGGACCGGCGACGTCGAAGCCACCGGCATCGCGAAGGGCGCCGGCCAGCGCCTCGGCGTAGCGCGCACCACGGTCGAGATCGACGACCAGGTCGAGCAGGATCCGACGCCTCACGCCGTCCGTCTCCGGCCTTTGCAGCACGGCCTCGGCGTTGATCCTGACGGCGTCTTCCAACGCGCTCAACTCGGCGGCGTCGCCGAGGTGGAACACCCGCAGCGAACCGCGTGGCAGATCGGCCACCTGCAGGGTGAGGAACAGCCGCGCACCCGTCCCCTGCGCGGCCCGGTCGCTGGCGGCGGGGACCATCGGTCCCGCGCGCGTGAGCGACACCTCGTACCCGGCGCGCTCGAGGCGCTGCGCGACGATGCGAGCGACCTCGAGCGTGACCGCGGCCGCGTCACCGGCCGCCGGACCGGTACCGCCCGCGGGATCCAGGACGATGCGGGTCGGCGTCGACGCGTCGATGGGCAGGGGCGCGTCCCCGCTGGACCGAGCGAAGCCGACCACGACGGCGAAGCCCGCGCCGTCGGGAAGCTCGGTCCAGCTGGCGCGCACGTCTGGCGCGAGCTGGATCCGAACATCCACGTCACCGCGGTTCGCCATCACGTCGGCCCGCACGAACGCGTCGCCAACGAAGCTCGTTGGACTCGCGAGATCGCTGCGCTCGAAGCGGAGGTGCACGGTCTGCACCGCCTCGCTGACGAAGCTGCTCACCCGCGTCGGCCCGCTCACGCGGATCACCAACCGCTCCGCGCTCCCGCTGCCCTCCAGCCGCGCCGAGAGGCTCGGCCGCGGCAACACCACCAACACCTGGTTCGAGGCGGCAAGGTAGGTCACGCGTGCGCCGAGCGCCTCTGCGGTGGCCTTGACGGGCACGAACGCCTCGAAACCCACGAGTACGCCAGCGCCGCCCGCCGCGGCGACACCGTCGCGCCGGACCGCGTCCGGCAGGTTGGCCGCAGCACCGGGATCGTCGACCGCACGGACCTGTACGACCCGGCCACCGAGCGTGAACGTCAGCCGCCGCGAGGCGAGATCGACGTCGAGGCGTGCGCCGAGCGCCTCCGCCAGTGCGGCCGCCGGCGCGTAGGCCGTGCCCGCGACCAGGTCGGTTCGGGCACCCTGGACCACGACGCCGTTGACGACGAGCTCGGTCTGCGCGAGCGCCATCGCGCCCAGGAGCAGGCTGAGGCACGCGAGCACGCAGCGCCGCACCTCAATGTCTCCGCATGGCGCGCTCGATCTCGCGCTTCGCGTCGCGTTCCGCGGCCGCTCGGCGCTTGTCATGGACCTTGCGGCCGCGTGCGAGCGCGACCTCGACCTTCGCGCGACCGTCCTTGAAGTACAGCCGCAGCGGTACGACGGTGAGCCCGCGACGCTCGACGGCAGCGCGCAGCTCATCGATCTGGCGACGATGCAGCAAGAGCTTCCGGCTGCGATCGATCACATGGTTGTTGTAGCTGGCCTCTTCGTAGATAGGGATCGTGGCCCCCTCGAGGAAGGCTTCTCCGCGCCGGAAACGCGCATAGGCCTCGGCGATCGAACCGCCGCCGCGGCGCAACGACTTCACCTCGCTGCCGGTCAAGACGATGCCCGCCTCGACGGTCTCGAGGAGCTCGTAGTCGTGCCTGGCGCGTCGATTGGTCAACATGGCATGCCCCTCCCCGGGCATGATACGGCCTCGCCGGCCGTTGGCCGGCGCTCCCTCGCAACGGCCGGCGAGCCGGCGGCCGGGCACGCCACGACCACGGCGCTCACGGCACGCATCAGGTCAGGTGCGCGTCGACGTCGTACGGGTCGACGTCGATGCGCACCTGGACACCGTCGCCAGGACGGCGGTCGATCCGCTCGATCCACTGCGCCAACGTGAGATCGTCCGAGGCGCGCAGGAAGACGTGGACGGCGTAGCGATCGCGGACGCGAGCGACGGCCGCCACGACGGGGCCGAGGAGCGCGTCGTCGGGGACGCCGGCGGTCCGCAGGGTCTGCGCGATCGCACTCGCCGCGGCGTCGGCCCGGCCGCGATCGCGATGGCTCACCTGGACGCGCGCCCACTGCGTCGCAGGCGGGTAGCCGAAGCGCGCCCTGCGGGCCCTCGTCGCGTCCGAGAAGGCCGCGACGGCCGCATCGACGTCGCGTGCCCCGAGGGTGCGCCACACGGTGTGATCGCTCTGGAAGGTCTGGACCAGCAGCAGCGGGCGCCGCTCGCCAGCGAGTTCGGCGGCGAGCAGCATCGTGCGCAACGCCTGCTCCTCGGCGCGGAAGTCCTCGTGACCGTAGAGGGCGTCGCCCAGCGTGAACGCCAGCAGCGACAGCACCGGGGGCGGTGCGAGTCTCAGGACGGCGGTCGTGCCGACGACGACGCCCGGATCGCCATCGAAGAGCGCCGTGAGGTCCGTCCGGTGGTCGGCGTCGACCGTCCAGACGGGGAGCGGCGCCACGACGCGCTCCACCTCGCGCGCCACCCACTCCGTCCCCGCGCCGGGGAGCGGGGCGAGTGGCTCGCCGCCGCAATGCGCGCAGCCGGCAGGCGCCGGGCGCGCATGGCCGCATTGATGGCAGCGGAGCCGCCCGCGCTGGGCATGCCAGCGCAACGGTAGGTCGCAGTGGGGACACATGACCGGGGTGCCGCAGGCGCGGCAGGCGAGCCCCGAGGCGAAGCCCCGGCGCGGTACCACCACCACGGCCTGGCGTCCGCGCTGGGCCACCTGCGCGAGCACCCGGATCAGCTCGCCGCCGAGCGGCCAGGTGGAGCTCTCGCGCAGGTCGGACGTGACCAGCCGCGGCGCCGGGTACGGCAGCGCCTCGACCCGGTCGAGGCGCTGGTCGCGCAGTTCGGCCGTCGCCAGCACGTCGTACCCGATCAGCGGCACGTGGGCTGCCTCGGCCAGCACGTCCGCGTCGCGACGGGCGACGCTGCGGGTGCCCGAGACGATCTTGTAGCTCGGGCTCGCCGCGTCCCATACGTGGACCTGCCCGAGTCGCGCGAGCGGCGCGGCAAGCACCGGGTAGGTGCCGACCAGCGCGGCGGGCGTGCCGCGGGCCACCTCGGCCCAGAGCGCGCCGCGCTGTTCCGGCGCGTGCTCGGCGCGGAACACGAGCGTCGGCACGAAGGCGGCGAGCGCTCCGGCGACCACGTCGACGGACGCGGCCTCGGGCACCACGACCAGGGCCTGGTGCCGCGCCTGCACCACCGCGGCGACCTCACGTGCGAGAGCTCGCAGGCGCTCGGCGCGGTGGCCACCGTGCACGAGGCTGCGTCGTGCGTCGCTCGCCGCGGGCGACGCCAACTCGCCAACCGCCGCGTGCGTGGCGGCCACCCACGGCGGCGCCGGCAACGGTGTGATCACGTCGCGGTACCCGGCGTAGCCCTTGTGGACGAGCGCCCTGGCGGCGCCGGGACCGACGTCGGCGGCGCGCGCGAGCTCGGCCGCGCTGGGCATCGGGCCGTGCTCCTCGAGCCACGCCAACGCTCGGCGCTGCGCCTCCCGCGCGCGACCGCCGAGTTCGGCGTCGGCAGCGCGGAGCGCGCACAGCATACGTTCGCGCGCCGGTCGGACGCGTACCCGCTCCTCCACCAGGCCGTGCTCGCGCCACGTGCTCAGCGCCTCGGGGCGGAACGCCTCGGCGTCGTGCCAGTCTCCGCCGGACAGGGCATCGGCACCCGCCCCGAGGCCTTCGGCGTCGACGCCGTCGACGAGGCGTACGCTGTGGTCGAGGGGCACGTCGAGCCCGACGGTGAGCATGGTGGCCAGCGCCAACCCGACCGGCGCCGCCGTCCGAGCCGCCTGTGCCTTGATCATGCGGCGAGCGGGCGCGAGCAGCCACGGCGACGCGTCGATGCAGGCCACGGCCTCGCGCAACTCGAGCGCGGCTGCGACGCCGACCTCGACCACCTCGGCCACCACGCCGATGCGCACGCCACCCTGCCAGGGAACGACCACTCGGGCGCCGGGCGGCGCTTCGGATCGTCCATGCGGGGCGAGGAAGGTGAAGGCGGGCACCGGGAGCGGCAACCAGACCTCGAGCGCGCGTGGCACGCGGCAGTCTACCGCCGTCCGGGCGGGGCGCTCTGGTAGGCTGGGCGGGTGTCGGATCCCAGCGATCACCTGGCCCCGGGCGCGCGTCGCTACGCCGCAGCCGGCGTCGACCTCGATGCCTCCGACGAGACGATGCGACGCATCGGCGCCGCCGTCAGGTCGACGTACACCCCGGCCGTGTTGGCCGGCATCGGTTCGTTCGGCGGGCTGTTCGCTCTGCCCGACGACGTGCACGAGCCCGTTCTGGTCGCGTCGACCGACGGCGTCGGCACGAAGACGATGCTCGCGACGGCGCTGGGGCGGCTCGACACGATCGGCCGCGACATCGTCAACCACTGCGTGAACGACATCCTCGTCCAGGGCGCCAGGCCGCTGTTCTTCCTCGATTACGTGGCCAGCAGCCGCCTGGAGCCGAGCGACGTCGCCGCCGTCGTGCAGGGCGTCGCGGCGGCGTGTCGCGAGGCCGGGATGGCGCTGCTCGGGGGCGAGACCGCCGAGATGCCGGGCGTGTACGCACAGGGCGAACTCGACTTGGTCGGGACGATCGTGGGCATCGTCTCGCGCCCGCGAATCGTGACGGGCGCCGACGTGGCCGCCGGCGACGTGCTGCTCGGGTTGGCATCCGAAGGGCTGCAGACGAACGGCTTCAGCCTGGCGCGCCAGGTCCTGGCTGGGCGGCTGGGCGCACCCATGCACCCTGGCGGCCGCCTGGGCGAGACGATCGGCGACGCCTTGATGGCGCCGCACCGGTCGTTCCAGCGCGCGCTGGAGCCACTGCTCGAGGCCGGCGTGGTGCGCGCGGCCGCGCACGTGACGGGTGGCGGCATCCCGGGCAACCTCCCGAGGGTGTTGCCGCCTGGACTCGGTGCCGAGATCGACCCGGCCTCGTGGACCCGGCCACCGATCTTCGACTTGGTCCAGCGCGCGGGCGAGATCGACGAGAGCGAGATGCGCGCGGTGTTCAACCTCGGCATCGGGATGATCGCGGTGGTCCGAGCGAGCGACGAGGCCCAGGCGCGTGCGCTGTGTCCCGAGCCGCTGTGGACGATCGGGCGCGTGGTCGAGGCGAACGGCGTCCGCTTCCTGCCCTGAGGCCGCCTACCGCCGTGGCGGCTGACGCCGATGTCGACGGTCGCTCAGGAGCGCATGGAGATCGCACTCACGAGCGCCGCCCGGGCCGCCTCGGCGGAGCCCGTCGCCTTGGCATCGAGCGCCGGGAGCACGACCGTGAACACCGAGCCCTCGCCCGAGCGCGAGGCGACGTCGACGCTGCCGCCGTGCTGCTGGACGATCCATCGCACGATGGCGAGGCCGAGCCCGCTGCCGTTGCCGCGCGTTGAGCGCGCGCCGTCCACCCGGTAGAAGCGGTCGAACAGGTGCGGGATGGCATCGGACGGGATGCCTGGTCCGTCGTCGAACACCTCGAGTCGCACCTCCTTCCCCACCTGCGCAAGGTCGAGCCGGATGTGCCGAGCGCCCGCGTTGAGCGCGTTCTGAACGAGGTTCAACACGACTTGCTTCAGGCGCTCGGGGTCGCCCTCCACCTCGACCAGGGGACGGCTGCAGGCGACCTCGATGGTCGCCTGGCCGGCGACGGTCTGGAGCTCGTTGCGCACGTCTTCGACGACCTCGAGGAGGTTCATCGGCTGCCTGTCGATCGAGAAGCCGGCGTCGGC
Source organism: Trueperaceae bacterium (assembly GCA_003556805.1). Lineage (GTDB taxonomy): Bacteria > Deinococcota > Deinococci > Deinococcales > Trueperaceae > CSSed10-48. The sequence goes on from PWQI01000141.1 coordinate 23,402, forward strand.
GCGCGCCAGTTCCAGCAGGTCGTTGACGAGCTTCGCCATGCGCTCGGCCTCTTGTCGGATGACGGTGAGCGAGTCGACCTGCTCGGGGCTCGGCCGGGTGCGGCGCAGCAGGTAGTTGGCGTGACCGACGATGGCCGTGACGGGCGTGCGCAGTTCGTGGCTGGCGTCTGCCGTGAACCGGCGCTGCGTCTCGAACGACTCCTGCAGGCGGTCGAGCATGTGGTTGATCGCGACGGCGAGCGCGCGCATCTCGTCTTGCGTGCGCGGCACGGGCACGCGCTGCGAGAGATCGCGCGACGACACGCGCGCGGCACCCTGGGTGACGCGCTGGACGGGGGCGAGCACCTGGCGCGAGAGCCACCAGACGCCGAAGCCGAACACGAGGAAGGCGCCGATCACGGCCAGGCCGAGGTCCTGGGCGAGTTGCTCGAGCGTCGCCTCGACGGCCGACGTCGGCACGCCCACGAGGATGGCCGCCGTGAACGTCAGGTTCTGCGAGGGGAAGGTGATCGCGGTGAGTTCACCCAACACCCGCAGCCGCTCGCCCCCCGGCAGGGTCGCGAGCCCGTCGAGCCGCTCGCCGTCGACGAGGGCCTGCACGGTCCGGTCGGACAGGAAATCGAGCGGCAGGTCGTCGCTGGGGTTCTCCCGGAAGCGCGTGGGGTCGGTGTAGGTGAAGCCGTCGCGGATGTCGGCAACGCTGTTGGGGGTGATGCCCTGATCGGACAAAAGGATGATTTGATAATACGCATCGCCCGGCAGCCGCTGCAGGCCGGTGAGGATGGCCCCGTCGGACAAGTCGGCGAACGCCTGGCGCGCGCGCTCCTCCACCGCGGTCGAGAGCGAGCGCTCGGTGAGCAGGTACACCGACACCGCCATCGCCGACAGGATGATCGCGATGAACGCGCTGTAGAAGATCGTCAGGCGGAGCCGGAGGGTCATGCGTCAGACCGTGGAACCGGTCACTCCTCGCGCAGGACGTAGCCCACGCCGCGCACGGTGTGGATCAGGCGGCGCTCGCCCTCGCCCTCCAGCTTGCGCCGCAGGTAACCGACGTAGACGTCGACCACGTTGCTGCCGCCGGTGTACTCGGGCCAGACCTTCTCCTCGATCTCGAAGCGGTTGAACACCTTGCCGGGGTTGCGCGCGAAGAGCTCGAGCAGCTCGAACTCCTTGGCCGAGAGCTCGATGCGGCGGCCGTCGCGGAACACCTCGCGGCCGTCGAGGTTCATGACCAGATCGGCCACGCGCACCTCTCCGGTCACGGCTGGGTTGACCCGACGCAGGTGCGCCCGGACGCGGGCGAGCAGCTCCTCGATCGAGAACGGCTTGACCAGGTAGTCGTCGGCACCCGCGTCGAGCCCGATCACCTTGTTGTCGACGGAGTCCTTCGCGGTCAGGATGATGATCGGCGTGTTGCTGGTCTTGCGGATGCGACGAGCTACCTCGAGACCGTCCAGCACGGGCAACATCAGGTCGAGGATGACCAGGTCGGGGTTGAGCTCGCGGAACTTCGAGAGCCCGGTGACGCCATCGAACGTCACCACCGTCTCGTACTGCTCGGCTTGAAGCTCGAGATCGATGAACTTCGCGATCTCCTTCTCGTCCTCGACGATCAAGATCAGTGGCCTGCGTTCCATGCTCTCGATGCTGTCACAACGATGGATGAGAACGTGCATCGAAGCGCACGTTCCGCCGTGGCGCGCTCTCTCAGGCGTCCGGGGGCAGCTCGATCGTGGGCTGCACGATCAAGCCGCGCGCCACGATCTCGCCTGCCCAGGCGCGAGCCCCGGGCAACGAGTGGTCGCGCCAGTTGCCGCAGCGGCGCGGTTCACAGCCGGGGATCGGCCCCTCGTGGTCGCGGACCGCAGCGAGCGCGGCGTTCGCCGCCCGGAGCATGCGCTCCTCGCCGGGGTCGCCCAGCAGCGTCAGATAGAAACCCGTCCGGCAGCCCATCGGCGAGGCGTCGACCAACACGGCATCGCCCAGGTGGTCGCGCAGGTAGCCGGCCAGCAGGTGCTCGATGGTGTGCAGGGGCGCGGTCGCGATCTCCTGCACGTTGGGCTGCACCAGGCGCAGGTCGAACTTCGTGACGACGTCACCGTGCGGCCCTGCATAGCGGCCGGCCGCTCGCACGTACGGGGCACGAACGGCGGTGTGGTCGAGGTCGAACGAGGCAACGCGCGTTCTAGGTCCCATGCGTGGGAGTGTACCCGAGGCGCGCGTGCGGCGCCGACGCGCACGGTTTCGAGACGCGGCAGCGGCGGGCGTGCACCC
>PWQI01000113.1 GCA_003556805.1 Trueperaceae bacterium
AGAGCGTGTCACCGGCGCCGATCAGGTCGCGGAACTGCAGCGAGATCGCCGGCAGGATCAGCAGGAACGACAGCGGCGCCACGTACGACTGCGCCTCCTTGAACGAGCGCGCGAACAGCGTCACGCTGATCAGCAGGGCGGAGATCAGGCTCGCCAGCAACACCGCCGACACGACCAGCAGCACCACCATCGTCGGCGTGACGCTCAGCTGACCGCCCATCACGGCCACCATCTCGGCCGCACCGGCGCCCAGGCCGGGGAGGAACGCGCCGCGCAGCAGCAAGCCCCCCACGACGAAGCCGACGATCGCCATCACCGCCGCCCACAACCCGAAGAGCGTGGTCGCCAGGAACTTCCCGACCACCACCTCGGCGCGGCGCACGGGCGCCACCAGGAGCACCTCGAGCGTGCCGCGCTCCTTCTCGCCCGCGGTCGCGTCGATGGCGGCCATCTGGCCGCCGGTGAGCGTCCAGATGGCGATGAAGAAGGGGATGAGCCAGGCGAGCTGCCCGCTGGAGCGCTCCGCTTCGGTGCTCGCGTCGCGCGTCTCCACCCGCAGCGGTTCGAGCACCGACGGATCGACCCCCACGGCCGCGAGCCGTTCCGCGACCACCTCCTGTCGGTACGCGGCGACGGCCGACTCGAGCTTGCCGGCGTTGAGCTCGGAGCGCAGGTTACCCATCTTCCGGTACACCGTCAGCGCGGCCGGCTCACCCGCGGCGAGCGCCTCGGCCAACCCCTCGGGGATGACGATGGCGGCCGGGTAGGTGTCGTCGCGCACCACCCCCTCGGGGTCGTCGACGCTCTCCAGGACGGCGTTCTGGGCCTCGATCAGCGCGACGAGCTCGGCCGGCGCGTGCTCCAGCCCTGCGATGCCGAGCGGCGTGACCGTCGTCGCCTCGCGCTGGAACAGGCCGCCGAGCAGGAACGGGAGGCCGAGCATGATCACCGGCAGCAGCAGCAGCGGGATGAGCAGGTTCGACACGATCGCGCGCGTGTCGCGCAGCGTCGATAGGATCTCCTTGGCCGCGATGCGGCGGACCATGCGAGCCCTCATGCCGCCACCGCCGCGCCGTTGGCGTCCACGAGCCCCGAGCGCTCGACGAGCGCGAAGAACGAGCGCTCCAGCGAGTCCTCGCCGCCGTCACGGATCAGCTCCTCGACGGTCCCGTCGGCCACGAGCTTGCCGCGGTAGAGGACGGCCGCGCGGTCGCACAACTCCTCGACCTCGCTCATGACGTGCGTCGAGTACACCACCGCCCGCTCCGTGCTCGGGTAGGCCTTCACGACGTCGAGCACCGCCCGGCGGGCCATCACGTCGAGGCCCGAGGTGACCTCGTCGAAGAAGATCACCCGTGGGTCGTGGAGGACCGCGCGGGCGATGACGATCTTCTGCTTCATGCCGGTCGAGAACGTGCCGGCGCGCTTCGAGAGCGCGTCGCCGAGCTGGAGCAGGTCGTCGAGCTCGGCGATGCGGCGCTCGATCGAGCGCTTCGAGAGGTCGTACATCCGCCCGAAGTAGTGCAGGATCTCGCGCCCCGTCAGGCGGTCGTAGAGGCCCATGCCGCCGTTCACGACCCCGATGGTGCGGCGCACCGACTCCGGCTCGCGCGCGACGTCGAAGCCGGCGACGACGGCCTCGCCCGAGTCGGCCTTCAGCAAGGTGGCGAGGATGCGCAACGTGGTGGTCTTGCCGGCGCCGTTCGGGCCGAGGAGACCGAAGACCTCGCCGGCAGCGACCTGGAACGAGACGTCGTCGACGGCTGCCACGTCGTCGAAGCGTTTGGTGAGGGCGGTGACGTGGATCATTGCACCACCGTAAGCTCCAGGCGCGCTGCGGGTCGTGTGCCGATGGTCACGGAGGGCGCCACGGCCCGCCGCCGCGCGCCTGCTAGGCTGGCGCGGTGCGCATCTTCGCCGTCGACAAGCCGCTCGGTCTCACCTCGCACGACGTGGTCGCGCGCGCCCGTCGCGCGCTCGGCACGCGCCGCGTCGGCCACGCCGGCACCCTCGACCCGCTCGCGACGGGCGTGCTCGTCGTCCTCGCCGACGAGGCGACGAAGCTCGCCCCGTTCGTCTCCGGGGCACACAAGGACTACCTGGCCTGGGTAGCGCTCGGCGTGGACACCGCGACGCTCGACGCCGAGGGGCCGATCGTCGCCCAGGGCGACGCCGGTCACGTCGACGAGGCCGCCATCTGCGCCACGTTCCCTGCCTTCCTGGCGCTGCGCGAGCAACTCCCACCGGCGTACTCGGCCGTGCAGCAGGGGGGCGAGCGCGCCTATGCGGCGGCGCGCCGCGGCGAGGCGCTCGACCTGCCTCCCAGGCCGGCCGCGTACCACGCGCTCGAGCTCCTGACGCTGCTGCCACCCGGCGCGCCGCGCGCCAGGGCGCTGCTGCCGGCGCCGGACGGCTGGCGTCCCGCAGCCGCTGGTGAGGACGGCGTGGAGGGTGCCCTCGGCCTGACGTTGCCCGAACCGCTCGCAGACGCGCCCGTGGCGGTGGTCCGCCTGAGCGTGGCGGCCGGCACGTACGTGCGAGCGTTCGCCCGCGACCTCGGCGCAGCCCTGGGGGTGGGCGCGCATCTGGCGGGGCTGGTGCGCACGGCGGCCGGTGCAGCCTCGCTGTCCAACGCCGTGCCGCTGGCTGCGCTGGCCGAGGCTGCGCCGCTCGATCCGCTCGCACTGCTCCCGTTCCCGCGCGTATCGCTCGACCAGGCGCTGGCGCGCGCCGTGCGCGATGGCAAGCGCCCGAGCGCGTCGTGGAGCGGTCGCGCGACGCTGGTCGGTCCGGACGGAGGCCTCGTGGCGATCGCGGACGCGGTCGAGGGCCGCGTCCGCACGGTGCGCGTGTGGCGTGCCGAGGCCGACGAGACGGACGCGTGAGCCAGGTCCAACGGGGCGGTAGACTTGGAGCATCACGCCGACGACCCCGGGTGGGGTGACAGGAGACGTCATGCAGATCGGTATCCCTACCGAGGTCAAACGCCACGAGTACCGCGTCGCGGCGACCCCCGCGGCCGTCCAGGCACTGGTCCTGGCTGGTCACGAGGTGCTCGTCCAGGCCGGTGCCGGTGCCGGCAGCGGCTTCCCGGACGACGACTACGAGCGCGCCGGCGCGCTCGTCGTAGAGGACGCGGCCAGCGCGTGGGCGGCACCGATGGTGCTCAAGGTCAAGGAGCCCATCGCGCAGGAGTACGGCTACCTCCGCGACGACTTGCTGCTCTTCACGTTCTTGCACCTGGCGGCCGACCGGCCCCTGACCGAGGCGCTGCTCGCCGCCGGCACGACGGCGGTCGCCTACGAGACGGTGCAGCTCGAGAGTGGCGGCCTGCCGTTGCTCACGCCGATGAGCGAGGTGGCGGGGCGCTTGGCGCCGCAGTTCGGGGCGCACTACCTCAGCCGCTTCCTCGGCGGCCGCGGCCTGCTGCTCGGTGGCGTCCCCGGCGTCGAGTCGGGGGAAGTGCTCATCCTGGGCGGCGGCGTGGTCGGCATCAACGCCGCCAAGATCGCCGTCGGCCTCGGCGCGCACGTGACCGTCCTCGACGTGTCGCACGCGCGGCTGCAGTACCTCGACGACGTCTTCGCGGGCCGCGTCCAGACGCTGGCGTCGCACCCCGGCAACATCCACGCGATGCTGCCCCGGGCCGACTTGCTGGTCGGCGCCGTGTTGATCCCCGGCGCGCGCGCCCCGAGCCTGGTCACGCGCGACATGCTCGGCCTGATGAAGCGGGGCGCCGTGATCGTCGATGTCGCCGTCGATCAGGGTGGCTGCGTCGAGACGATCCGGCCCACGACCCACGACGAGCCCACCTTCGTCGTCGACGACGTCGTGCACTACGGCGTCGCCAACATGCCAGGAGCCGTTCCCAACACGAGCACCCGCGCGCTCTCCGACCAGACGTTGCCGTACGCGGTGCGGCTGGCCGCCGAGCCGGTGGCCGCGCTCCTCGGCGACGGACCCCTCCTGCGGGGGTTGAACACGCACAAGGGTCACGTCACGCACACGGGCGTCGCGCAGGCGTTCGGCCTCGAGTCGGTCGACCCGCGGCGGGCGCTCGCCGGTTGAGCGCGCTGCTCAGCGCAGCTTCGCGAGCGCCGAGCGGATGAGCGCCTCGGCGGACGCGGCCGGCTCGTCGGCCGCCAGGCCCTGCACCTGCGCCCGCACCTGACCTTCGCGGTAGCCGAGCGCGACCAGCGCCGCGATCGCGTCTTCGACGGCCGGGTGCGCGACGCGGTGGACGCCGGGAGCGCCGGCGGCGAGCTCGGGTGGCAGCTTCGAGCGCAGCTCGACCACCAGGCGCTCGGCCGTGCGCTTGCCGACGCCCGGTGCGCTCGTGAGCAGCGCCGCGTCCTCGCGCGCGACCGCGTCGGCGATCAGCGCCGGCGCCAGCGTCGACAGCAGACCCAGCGCCATCTTCGGCCCGACCCCGGTCACCCCGAGCAGGTGCTCGAACACGGTGAGCGCGTCGCGCTCAGCGAAGCCGTACAGCGTCAGGCTGTCCTCGCGCACCACCAGGTGGGCGTGGAGTGCCACCTCGTCGCCGAGTGCGCAGCGCGCGAGCGTCGGCGCCGGTGCCAGCACCTCCACCCCGAACGCGCCCGCCTGGACGACCACGCTGTGCGTGCGTACCTCGAGCACGGCCCCGCGCACGGACGCGATCACGCGTCACCGAAGAGGGGTTCGAAGACTGCGTCGTAGCCGATGTCGGCGAGCGTGGCGCAGCCCGTGAGGCGCATCGCGTAGTGCAACTCGGCCTCGAGTGGGCCGAGCGCGCGATCGGTCTCGACGATCACCGCCTCCGCGCCGATCGCGAGGTAGCGGAACACGTCGATGCCGCTCGCGACCTGGCCACCGGCGAAGACCGTGATCATGCCCGCCACCGCGTCGAGCACGTCGGGCAGCGCGTCGACCACGCTCGGCCCACCGAGTGCCGTGCCCGCGCCGCCGTGCACGACGATGGCGTCGAGGCCAGCCTCGGCGGCGATCACGGCGTCGTCGGGCGAGAGCAGGCCCGACACCCACACGGGCCGGCCGGCGGCGGCGGCCAACTCGGCCAGGTCTTCGCGCGACCGCGGTCGCCACACGCCCGCGCCGAACGGCGCGGTCTCGGCCAGCGGGCTGAGGTCGAGGACGAGCGCAGGGGCGTCGCTGTCGGCGAAGCGCCGTACGGCCGGCATCAGCTCGCCCATCTTCGCCGGCGCCAGCACCGGCAGGGCCCACGGCACGCGGCCGTGTGTGAGGCGCTCCGCCGCTACGAGCGCCAGCCCTTGCTCCGGCAAGGGGGCGTCGGCTGGGACGTGCGCGAGCAGCGGGCTGGGGAGGCGTCGGCCCAGCAGCGTGAGGCCGCTGTCCACGTCGTGGACGTCGTGCAACAGCCGTGGCAGCAGGTGGACGCGTGCCAGCGCCAGGAGGTCGCGCTCGTTCGCGGGCATCGCCACCATGATACGGCGGCGCGCGCCAGCGAAGCGGCCGTGACCCCGCCCGCTGTGTTCGAGCGGCTCGTGCGCGTACCGTGTCGGCATGGAGGTCGTTGGGGCACTCACGTGGATCGCGCTCGGCGCCTGGCTGGTCCTCGCGACGTGGTGGTGGTGGGGGATGCGGCGCATGCCGTACCTGAGCGCGTCGCGCGGCGCTTCGGGGGATGCGGCCGCGGCTCCGCCCCCGGGCGGCTGGCCGGCGGTCAGCTTGGTGGTGGCCGCGCGCGACGAGGCAGCGACGATCGCAGCAGCGCTGCGGACCTGGTTGGCGCAAGACTACGCCGCCCTCGAGATCGTGATCGTCGACGACCGCTCGCGCGACGGCACGCTCGCCGTGGTCGAAGAGGTGCTCGCGGGGGAGCAGGCGAGCGGCACCGAAGCCGCGCACGCCGCGTCGGGCGGGCCGAGCGTGCGCTGCCTACGGGTGGACGAGCTGCCCGAGGGGTGGTTGGGCAAGGTCCACGCCCAGTCCCGCGGTGCGGCGCTCGGCCACGGCGCGTGGCTGCTGTTCGTCGACGCCGACGTGCGCCTGGTGCCCTCCGCCGTGCGCACGGCGGTCGCGGCTGCGCTGCGCGCCGACGCCGACCACCTGGCGCTGCTGCCCCGCTTCGACGCGCCGCGCGGTTGGGCCGGACATCTGGTGCTCGCGTTCGAGGCGGCCTTCGCGCTCCTGTTGACGGTGTTGCTGCGCCCCTGGCGCGCACCCGACCCGCGCACCCCGACCACGCTGGGGATCGGCGCCTTCGGCCTCTACCGCCGCAGCGCCTACGACCGCTCCGGTGGACACGAGGCCGTGCGGATGCGGCCCGACGACGACCTCGCGTTGGCCGCGAGCGTCAAGCGCTCCGGCGGCTCGTCGCTGGTCGCGTTCGGCCCAGCGCTCGCCTCGGTCACCTGGTACCCGACCCTCGGTGAGGCGATGCGGGGCCTGGAGAAGAACGCCTTCGCCGGGCTGCGCTACTCCGTGCCGTTGGTGGTGCTCGTCGGCCTCGGCTTGTTGGCCACGCACGTGTTGCCGTTCGCGGTGGCGCTCGTCGGCTCTGGGGCGGCGCGCGCCGCGGGCGTCGCCGTGGTGCTGGTGGTGACGATGGTGTACGCGTGGTACGGGCGGCGCTCCGACACGCCCGCCTGGTACGCCCTCTTGCATCCCGTCAGCGTGATGGCGCTCGTGTGGGCGATGGTGCGCTCCACGTTCGCGACGCTCGCGAGCGGCCGGATCGAGTGGCGCGGCACGAGCTACGCCCTCGCCGACCTACGAGCGGCGCGCGAACGTGACGCGGCGCGCCGCCAGCCTCGGTCACGCGCGGAGGCGCGCGAGGCCGGGCCCACGGGTCAGAGCAGGAACAGGCCGCGCACCTGAGGCAGCGCGACCGCGCAGGCGAGCAGCGTCAGCCAGCCGACCAAGACGGCGAGCGTCGCCACCAGGGCGCCGGGCGCCCGGCGAGTGCCCTCGGCTAGGCCGACACCGGCGACGACCAGGGCGAGGATCGGTGTGCCGTAGGCGATGGCCCATACGAGGGCCACGACGGTGATGGACGTCCCATCGCCGTAGCGACGGCGCAGGCTCGGTTGCAGCAGGCCGCGGAACGCGAACTCGGCCAGGGGCACCAGCGCCAGGGCGGCCACCACGAGCGGGGTGGGCCGGGCGAGATCGAAGAGGAACGGTCCGAAGACCCCGCCCCGCGGGATGAACGCCAGGTACGCCAGCACCACGGCCGCGAGACCGAGGCCCAGCAGGATGCCAGAGAACGCCGAGCCCGATGGCCCGAGGAGCGTCGCGCTGGGATCGAGGCCGGCTCGTCGCACCCGTCTCCAGGCGAGCAGGGCGGCAACGAGCGCGAACGCGATCAGGTACACCGCGACGGCGTCCTGTCGCTGCAGCGGCGTGAAGAGCGCCAAGAGGTTGTTCTGGACGAGCGCCGAGTACAGCAGCGACGCGGCCAGGCCGACGAGCGCTGCGGCGATCAGCGTGCCGTACGCCTCGCCCATCGTCCAGGGCGGCGGCTCGGCGCCGGTGTCCGGCGAGATGCCAGCGCGTCGCGACTCGGCGACCAGCACCACGCCCAGCAGGACCAACAGCGCCA
>PWQI01000372.1 GCA_003556805.1 Trueperaceae bacterium
CGAGCGCCAGCGCGTGGCGACCGATCAGGGCACCGCCCTGGCCGTGGTCGGCGACGACGGTGTCGCACCCAGGCACGGTCCGGTCCACGGTCACGATCGGGTAGGGCCAGTCGAGCGAGCGTTCGTGCTCGACGGGGACCCATACGACGCCCGCGACGCGGTACGAGGCGAGCAGCGTCAGCGCTTCGGTCTCGCGCTCTGCGTCGTTGCCGGCGTCCATGACGATGAGCACGAAGCCGAGTTCGCGGGCCGTGGTCTCGATGGCCTGCACGAGCGCCGGGAAGTAGGGGTTGGTGAGGTCGGGTACGACCAGGCCGAGCGACCGGCTGGCGCCGGTGCGGAGCGTGCGCGCGTGCAGGTCGGGGAGGTAGCCGAGCCGCTCGATGGCGCTCAGCACGCGGCGCTGGACGGCCGGCGTCGCCGGCTTGGTGCCGTTCACGACGTTCGAGACGGTCGCGATCGACACGCCTGCCGCCTTCGCAATGTCCTTCAGTCTCGCCACCGTTGCTCCACTCAAGCCGAGTCGGGGGGCGGGCGCCACCCTCGCTCGAAGCAAGGACGGTTAAACGTTTAACCTGTCGTTGCCTCGAGTCTAGGGGTCGGACCGATCGCGTGTCAACGCCTGGCTCGGTTCAGCCTTCCGGGTCCCACCCGGCGACCTCGCCGCCCTCGAGCCGCCAGAACGACACCGTGTGCGATGCGCCGTCGTAGACGGCCCACGAGGCGCTGACCTCGGCGTCGACCACGGGGTCGTAGCCCATCAGCGCGCCGGGGTTCACGAACCAGGCATCGCCGCGGCGGCTGCGCCGGGCGCGGTGGTCGTGCCCGAAGGCGATCACGTCGGCTGCCGCGGGATCGATCACGTCGGCGATGCCGGGGTAGTGCTGGGCGATCACGGAGCGGTTGCCGAGGACGTTGCGGAACAGCTCGCCGTGGACCTTGACGTGGGGGAAGCCGGCCGCGGTCGCGCACAGCCGGTAGAGGTCGCCGTCGTTGTTGCCGAAGACGACGTGGATGCGCTTCGTGTAGTGCGTGGCGAGCTGCTTCATCACGAACGGCGCGACCAGGTCGCCGAGCACGAGCAGGACGTCCGTGTGCTGCTGGAGCCACGGCAGGGCGCGCTTCAGGGCCGGAACGTGGTCGTGGATGTCGGACAGGAGGCCGATGCGGAGCGGGGCGTCGTCGTCGCGTGCTGCTGAGATGCCCATGCCACCATCGTACGGGCGTTCGTACCTCGACAGGTCGCGCGGCCGCCCGTAGCGCTGCGGCTCGGGCTGGTGATCAGGCCGCGGGGTGCCGTGCCCGTGCCGCCAGAGCCGCACCAAGGGCGGTGGCAGCTGCGCCGGACGGAGGGACGTGGAGGGTGCCCGTGAGGCCGTAGACACGGAACACCGCCTCGAGCATGGAACGCACCGGCGGCAGCGAGGCGACGCGGCCGACCATGACCACGGCCGGGAGCCCCTCGGCACGGACCGCGTTCACGGCGACGAGGGCGATGGTCTGCGACACCATGGTGACGAGCGCCGCTGCGAGGTCGGCGCGGTCGACCCCGGCGCGGGGGGCCGCCGCCCGGTCGAGCGCGTCGTCTGGCTCGCGATCTGCGCCGAGTTCGGCGTCGTCATCGGCGAGGCGGCCGAGGCTCACGGCGGTCGCCGAAGGCGGGAGTGAGCCGAGCCCGCTGCCGAGGACGTCCGCGAGCGTGGTGTCGACGCGGCTGGCGTCGCCCGTTGCGGCCAGCGCCGCGATCGCCTCGGCATCGCGCGTGCCCAGGAGCAGACCGCCGAGCGCACGCAGCGTGCCGCCGCCGACCGGTGTGCCGGTGACGTGCGCGTACGCCGCGTCGCTTCCTGCCGCCGCCGCGCGGGCCGAGACCATCGCCGTGCCGGTGCCGCACGAGACGACGAGCGCCGACTCGAGCCCGGCCAGCTCGAGGCCGCCGCGACCGATCGCCTCCGGTTCGGGCACGGTGACGATGCGCCGCGCCGACGCTCCGCCGTGGTCGAGCGACGCCGAGCGCCCACCGGACACGCCGACGAGGGCTGGACCGGCGGCTGCAGCGCCCAGCGCGGCGAGGGCGTCGTGCAGTGCCTTGCGGGCCTCTCGCCCGCGCGTCGCGAAGCCGCTGTGCGCCGTGACCCCGCCGTTCGAGCCGACGATGACGGCGTCCGTCACGCTCTGGCCCAAATCGACACCGACCAGCGTGGCCGTGGTCGGCGCCTCCGCGCTCCCGGCGTCCGCGACGTTGGTCACACGCTCAGCCCGGTTGGCGAGCGCCGCGGAGGCGATGGGCGAAGCGCTGGCGCAGCTTGGCGACCTTCGGATCGATCACCACGCGGCAGTAGCCCGAGCCGGGGTTGTTGACGTAGAAGCGCTGGTGGTACGCCTCGGCCGGGTAGAACTCGACGGCGTCGACCACCGCGGTGACGATCGGAGCGCCGAAGACGCCCTCGGCGTCCAGCTCGGCGATCACGCGCTCCGCGTCGGCGCGCTGCTCGGCGTCGTGGACGAACACCGCCGAGCGGTACTGCGTGCCGACGTCGTTCCCCTGGCGGTTCGCGGTGGTCGGGTCGTGCGTGGCGAAGAACACCTCGAGCAGCTCAGCGTACGAGATCACGGTGGGGTCGAACGTGACCTGCACGCCCTCGGCGTGCCCCGTGGTCCCCTCGCACACCGCTTCGTAGGTCGGGTTCGTGACGTGGCCGCCGGTGTAGCCCGACACCACGGACGACACCCCCTCGATCTCGGCGAAGACGGCCTCGGTGCACCAGAAACAGCCACCGGCGAGGGTGGCGACGGCGTGCTTGGGATCGGCAGCGGTGGTCATGCTCCCATGCTAGGCGTGCACGCGGCGCGGGGACGGTCGTGCAGGATGCCGGCGTCGCCGCCCCCAATCCGCGCGCTCACGCTTGGCGCGCCTTGCGCCAGCGCGCGGGGCTGGTCCCCGTGGCCTCACGGAACGCCCGGGAGAACCCGCTCGGGTCGGGGATGCCCGACCGCCGTGCGACGTCGTGCACGCTCAGGTCGGTGTTGAGCAACAGGGCGCACGCCGCGCGGATGCGCGCGCCGCGCAGCAGCGACGAGAACGACGCGCCGCACGTTTCGCGCACGACGTGTCGGCAGCGCTCGGTCCCGACACCGAGCACACGCGCGAGGTCATGCAAGGTCACCCGCTCGGCGTGATGGTGTTCCAGCCAGCGCTCTACCTGAACCCGTCGCGACGCCCCGCCGTGGCCCACGCCAGCATCAGGGGCGTCGCGCAGCGCGCAGCGTAGCCGTGCGCCGAGTTGGCGCAGGTGTTCGCGCGCCCCAGCGAGTTCGGTCGGGTCCAGCGTGCGCAGCTGGTGTCGGCCGGTGAGATCGACGGCCGCACTCGGTTCGTCTGCCACGTCGATCAGGTCCTCGGCGCCCATGCGCGCGGGTCCCGCGAAGAGCATCAGGATCAAGCGCCCCGCCTCGAAGACCGGTTGGACCAACTCCACGAGGCCGGCATGGCAGCGTTGGACGCGGCCACTGGGCCAGCGTCGCGCCTCGGCGCGAAGGTCGTGACACTCGAAGGCGACGCACCGTTCGGCGTCAGGGCCAGCCTTGACGGCGCGGCACACGGGCTGATGGTGACGGAACCGATCGGCGGGAAGCGCGTGCCACAGTGCGTGCTCGAGGTCGTGTACGACGATTGGGAGGCGCAGGGCGCGCTCGGTGAGGGCGAGCGCCGTCTCGAGGTCGTCGGCCATATCCCAGTCTAGCCGCATCGACCAAGAACCTGACCGCTTCTCCGCTTGCCGCGTGCGTCGCTGCGTCGGTACGCTGAGAGGCGCGCCAAGCGCGTTGGAGGCCGATCCTGAGCGCAGCCGAAACGTTCACGCTCGAGCGGACCATCCCGCTGCAACGGGGCTACGACCTGGTGGTCGCCGGTGGTGGGCCCGCCGGTTGCGGTGCCGCCGTCGCCGCGGCACGGCTCGGCGCCCGCGTCTTGCTCGTCGAGGCCACCGGCTGCCTCGGTGGGATGGGCACGTCGGCGCTCGTGTCGGCCTGGTCGCACATGTCCGACGGCCGCGCGAGCGTGATCGGCGGCCTGATGCTGGAGCTGGTGGAGGCGATGTACGAGCGTGGGCACATCGCCCCCAGCTACGACCCTTCCTTCTGGACGACGCGCCACAACCGCGGTCTCGGCTACGACCCAGAGGGCTACAAGCGCCTTTTGGACTCGTGGTGCGACGACGCAGGCGTCGAGGTCCGCTTCTTCACCAAGGTGATCGACGCGGACGCGGACGTCGCCGCGGGCCACGTCGCGGGCGTCGTGTTGCACGGCGTGGAAGGCTACGCGTTCGTCGCCGCCGAGGCGTTCGTCGACGCCACCGGTGACGCGGTGCTCGCCGAGGCGTGCGGTGCGCCGAGCGTGCGTGCGGGTCGCGACACCGAGCGGATCATGCCCCCGACGCTCTGCGCGGTGCAGACCGGCATCGACTACGACGTCTTCGACCGCGGCCTGCAGCAAGCGGCGGTCGAGCGGGCGATCCGCGACGGCTTCTTCAGCCACGACGACCGGCACGTGCCCGGGCTCTTCCGCAGCGGACGCGACCACGCGATCATGAACGCCGGGCACGTGTTCGGCATGGACGCCCTCGACGGGGAGAGCCTCAGCGTGGGCATGCGCCGTGGACGAGCGCTCGCTGCGGAGTACACGGACTTCTTCCGGCGCTACGTCCCCGGGTGCGCCGACATCACGCTCGTCGCCACGGGCTCCCTGATGGGGGTGCGCGAGTCGCGGCGCGTGGTCGGGGCCTACGAGCTCACCTTCGACGACTATCGCGAGCGTCGCCACTTCCACGACCAGATCGCGATCTACTGCAAGCAGGTCGACATCCATGTCTACGACGACACGCCCGAGGAGTACGAGCGCTATCGGCACTCCTTCGAGGAGCGCGACGTGCTGGCCCCGGGCGAGTCGTACGGCATCCCCTACGGTGTGCTCGTGCCACAGGGCTGGTCGAACCTGTGGGTGGCGGGACGCTGCGCCTCGAGCGACGTCATGGTGAACGGCGCCATCCGCGATCAACCAGCGTGCGTGATGATGGGCCAGGCCGCCGGCACCGCCGCGGTGCAGGCGGTGCGCCACGGCGAGCGCGCCTGCGAGCTCGACACCCGTCGCCTGGTCGAGACGCTGCGCCAGCAGGGTGCGCACCTACCGCAAGCCGAGCTCGACCGGGCGATGACGCGCAGAGCGTCGCCCGCGACCTCGCCGACGGCCTGAGCGCACGTTAGCGTCCGTCAGTACGCCTCGATGTGCGGCCAGGCCAACTCGATCCCGTGGCGCACGAGGTCGCCTTGGAACGCCGCGAGTTCGCCCTCGTCGGCGTGCAGCGCCTGCGGGGTGAGGTCGCGGCGCAGGCAGCGGTCGGCGAGCAGTGCCGCCACCTCGCCCACGTTCCACTCGATCGGGTGGAGGCGGTAGGCGCCGTTGGTGATGTGGGTGGTGCCGATGTTCTTGGCGGCAGGGAGGAGGTTCTCGACGCGCTGCGGAACCAGCGCCCCGAGCGGGATCTGGAACGGGCACGTGGTCAGGTCGACGTACGAGCGCCCGCCCGTGCAGGGGTGCAGGTCGATGCGGTACATGCCGATGCCGACGCTGTCCGTGTAGGGCACGGCGCCATGCTCGCCGCGGACGTCGAACGCGAGGTCCTGCTCCTTCACCGTGACACGGGCGCGGATGCGCCGCCCCTCGCGGACGTAGGGTTCGACCGCGAGCCCGTCGGCTGTGCCGAAGACGTCGTCTCGCAGCCGCAGGCCGGGGTACCCCACGGCGCCGTCGGTCCGTGGCGCCTCGGTCTGCAGCCAGTACAGGAGGCTCAGCGACAGCTGCTTGGCGTCGGCCACGTGGCGTTCGCGCGTCTCGTCCGGGACGTCGACGATGGAGCCGAGCCAGTAGTCGTTCTGGGGCCAGACGACCATGCTCACGTCGCGCATCTCCGTGGCGAAGTGGCGCTGGTCGAGGATGCGGCGGTAGCTCCACAGCACGTAGCCATCGCGGTTCGAGCGGCCGACCGCGGCGTCGAACTGGCGCGCGTGCATGCTCGGGTCGAACAGGCGCCCGGTGAGTGGGCGCATGGTCATCGGGTCGAGCTGCCGGAAGTCGAGCAGCGGTCCCGGCCAGAAGTCGGGTCGGTAGGTGCGCCAGCGATCGAACTGCTCGGGCCGGTCGATCACGTTCTCCTCGCCCTCGCGGTGCTCGAGCGCGAACGCGACGGTGAACGACTGCATGCTCTGCGGTTCGGCCGGGCCGCTGAGCGCGTGCGGTTCGCCGGTCTCGGTCTGTGACTCGGCGCCGGTGACGTACTCGACGCCTGCGAGCGGCAACAGGTCACCCGTCTCGGTGGCGTCCAGGACGAAGGCGGCCGCCACGTCCACCTGGCGACCACCGGCGCGCTCGACGCGCACGCCTTCGATCCGGTCGGCCGTCACGGCCACGGCGCTCACGTGCGCGTCGCGCCACACCGTCACCAGGCCGCTGGCCTCGAACGGTGCCAGCAGCGCATCGATCGCCTGCGCGGCGACGCGCGGCTCGTGCGCGAGCCGGCTGACCCAGGCGTTGCCGGGGTTGAGCAGCGGGTCGCGGCGCGCGTCGTCGGTGAGCGGGTAGTGGCGGCGGTAATGCGCTCGGATGGCCTCGCGCAGCGCGCGGTAGGAGGCCGTCGCCCCGAGGCGCTCGATCCAGCGGTGCTCGTCGGGCGGAACACCCTGGGTGGTGAGCTGCCCGCCGAGCCAGGCGTGACGCGAGACGAGCAGCGTGCGACGGCCGACGCGGCCCGCCGCCAGCGCCGCGGCGACACCGCCGAGGCCGCCACCGGCGACGATCAGGTCGAAGCGCTCCATGTCAGCGGGCCGTCCAGGAGGCGGAGCAGGGTCGGGGGGCGGGTGATGGATGCATGGCGAGGTCGACCTCCGGTGGCGCCGCGGCGCACGCTCCGGTCACTGCTTCACCGCGCCGGCGGTGAGGCCCGAGATCAGGAAGCGTTGCAGTCCGAGGAACACGAGCAGGATGGGGACGATGTTGATGAGCGAGGCGGCCGCCGTGAGGCGGAAGTCGGACTCGTCGGGTCCCAGCAGCATGTAGGTGCCGACGGTGAGCGGGAAGATCGATGGATCGCGCAGGAGCACCGAGGCGAGCGCGAACTCGTTCCACTTGCCCACGAACAAGATGATGAAGAGCGAGGCCAGGCCCGGGACGATGACCGGCACCAGGATCCGCCAGAGGGTGTAGAGCTTACCGGCGCCGTCGATCCACGCCGACTCGTCGAGCTCCTTCGGGATGGTGTCGAGGTACCCCTTCAGGACCCACACGCCGAACGGGATGCTGACCGCGCCGTAGAGCAGCACGATGCCGATCTGGGTGTTGAAGAGGTCGAGCCGCTGCATGAGGATGTAGACGGGGATGGCGCTGATCAGCGCCGGCATCAGCTGCACCATCAGGATGAGCAGGAGCGTCGTCTGCTTGCCGCGGAACTCGTGCCGCGACAGGCCGTAGGCCGCCACCAGACCGACGAACACGGTCAAGAGCGTGCCGCC
>PWQI01000008.1 GCA_003556805.1 Trueperaceae bacterium
GCGCCAAGAACCTCGACCAGTACAACGCCAAGGCGCGCAACCTCGACCTGCCCGAGCTCCCCTTCGTGATCGTCGTGATCGACGAGCTGGCCGACCTGATGATCACCAGCCCGAAGGAGGTGGAGAGCGCCATCATGCGCCTCGCCCAGATGGCGCGCGCCACCGGCATGCACCTGATCCTGGCCACGCAACGCCCCTCGGTCGACATCCTGACCAGCCTGATCAAGGTCAACGTGCCGGCGCGCATGGCGTTCGCGGTCAGCTCCGGCTTCGACTCGCGCACCATCCTCGACGCCATGGGGGCCGAGCGGTTGATCGGTTGGGGCGACATGCTCTTCTCGCAGCCCGGACAGGTGAAGCCGGTCCGCCTGCAGGGGCCGTTCGTGAGCGAGACCGAGATCCTGGCGCTGGCCGACTTCCTGCGCCGCCAGTACTTCGAGGACGACTTCGTCGAGGCCTACGGCGACGACTTCGAGCCGGCCTCGCCCCACGACTCCGACGCCACGGGGTTCGTGGACTGGAACGACGACAAGCTGCGGCTCGCCGCCGAACTGGTGATCAACGAGGGGCAGGCATCGGTGTCGCGCCTGCAGCGTCGCCTGCAGGTCGGGCACGCCCGCGCCGGCAAGCTGATGGACTCGCTCGAGGCGCTCGGCGTGGTGGGGCCCCACACGGGGAGCAAGCCCCGCGACGTGCTCGTGGGCTTCGAGGAGCTACCCAACATCTTCGGGCGCTGACGCGCCTCGTCAGCCGTCGGTCCCTGCCGCGGGGTTCGCGCCGCCGGCCTGGAGCGCTCCGGCCCCGGTCTCGACGAGCCTGAACTCGCCGGCCGTGCCGATCCGGACGTAGCCGATGCGCTCGTAGAGGGCGTTCGACGTGCCGTTGTCGAGGTCGGTGTAGAGGAAGCACTGCCGCGCGCCGTCGTCGAGTTCGCGCTGCGTCGCGGCGGCGACCAGGGCCTCGGCGTAGCCGCGCCCGCGCAGCGCAGGCGGCGTGTAGACCGGGCCGATGCGGGCGCCGTTGGGCGTGCGACCGGCGCGCCCCGCGAGGCTGACCACCTCGCCCTGGTCGGTCTCCCACAGGTGGAGGCGGCGTGCGCTGCCGCCCGTGAACGACGCCCACAGCGCGGCCGCGTCGCTGCGGCGTTCACCGAACGCCTCTTCCTCGAAGGCGCCGAGCCACTCCGTGACGCGCTCGCGGTCGCGCGGTTCGGCCAGCCGTGCACGGCCGGC
The DNA here is from genome assembly GCA_003556805.1 of Trueperaceae bacterium. Lineage (GTDB taxonomy): Bacteria > Deinococcota > Deinococci > Deinococcales > Trueperaceae > CSSed10-48. The sequence goes on from PWQI01000008.1 coordinate 1,233, forward strand.
GCTGCGCCGTGCGCTCGTCACCTCGTGCAGGCGGTAGACGCCCTCCCGCAGCCGCAACTCGAGACGCCGACCGGTGTGCGCCTCCCACCAACGCGCCGCGTCAATGGTCTCGTCCAGCGGGCCGACCATGCCGGGCAGGTCCGGGTCGTGCTCGACCAGCCACGCGAGCAGCGCCTCGCGGGCGTCGCCGCGGCAGCCCGATGCGACGAGCAAGGGGTGTGGCGGCGTGCGCAGCAGCAGCGCCGCGAGGTCGCCGTACGCGTCCTCGGCGGCGACCATCACGGCGTCGCCGTAGCCGCCCGAGGCGATGCCGTCGAGCACGCCGAGCTGCAAGTTGTTGAGCGCCTCGCGCTTGGCGAGGTAGGGGAGCGCGATGCGCGCGAACGCCGCGCGCCCCTCGGGCGTCGGCTCGGCCGCCACGATGCGGTACGCCGGGGCGCTCACGGCAGCACCGTCACGGCCGCACCGTCACGCCCGGCTCGGCCGTCACCGACACGTGCTCGGCGTCTGCGGTGCGCCACGCCAGCGCCAGGTGCGCCGTGTCGAACGCCCAGGCGAGTTGACCGTCGGCGAGGGCGACGATCAGGCCGCCGCTGCCTCCCATGGCGGCGACGTCGTCCAGGGCGCGCGCGAGCGCGTGGCCAGGTGAGGCCCCGGCGGCCAGCCGCTCGGCGAGCGCCTTGCCCGTCACCGCTCTGAGGAAGGCCTCGCCCTTGCCGGTGCACGACACGCCGACGGCGCCATCGGCGTAGGTCCCGGCGCCCGGAACCGCTGCGTCGCCGATGCGGCCGGGCCACTGTCCGATCACGCCACCGGTGGACGTCGCGGCCGCCAGCGCGCCGGCGGCGTCCAGGGCGACGGCCCCGACCGTGGCCGAGCCCGTCGGCTCGGCGGCCGAACCGACGTCTGCGGCGTGGCGCGCCCGCCAGCGCTCGAGCTGCGCGCGAGCGTGGGGCGTGACGAGCGTGTCGGGATCGACCGGGTCTTCCTCCAGCGCGTCGGCGCCAACCCCGGCGAGCAGCACGTGCGGGGTGCGTTCCAGCACGGCCCGCGCCAGTCGGATGGGGGAGGCGGAGCGCGTCACGAGCGCCACCGCGCCGGCGCTGCCGTCGCGGCCGTCCACCAGGCACGCGTCGCACTCGACGGTGCCGTCGCGGGTGAGGCTGCTGCCGATGCCGGCGTTGAAGGCGCTCGGGTCGGCCTCCATGCTCTGGACCGCGGCGAGCACCGCGTCGAGGGCCTCGCCACCGCGCTCCAGGACCGCCCAGCCGGCCGCGAGCGCGGTCGCGAGCCCGCGCTCGTATGCGCCTGTGCGCGCCTCTTCGATGCGGCCAGCGCCGCCGTGCAGGATCAGAGTGGGCATGCGTCCAGCCTACTGCCCGACCGGGTGGCGGCACCTCGGTACACTGGGCACGTGCGGCTGCTCCTCTTCTACCTCGTGCTCGTGTTGTCGCAGGGCTTCTTGGCCGCCCTGCTGGCGCCCTTGCCGCCGCCCGACCTGTTCCTGATCGCCGTGCTCACGCTCCTCTACCGGTTGCCCGCGTGGCAGCTGGTCCTGGTGGGGTACGGTTTCGGCCTGGTGCAAGACGTGATCGGCCATGGCGCACTGGGCGTGCACGCGCTCGGCTTGGCGGCCGCCGCGCTGGTGGCGACCACGGTGCGCGCGCAGCTGTCGCAACAGGGCTTCCTGGAGCGCTCGCTGGCCGTGCTGGCCGCCGTGGCCGGCAAGTGGGCCGTGACGTTCGTCTTGATCGTGTGGCTCTCGGGTGGCGTCGGCGACCTCGCTGGAGCCGCGGCGGTCGCCGCGCTCGACATGGCGTTCACGGTCGTGGCCGCCATGGCGCTCCTCCCGTGGGGCTTCGCGCTCCTGGCCCGGACCCGCATGTTGCAACGGGAGCTGTTGTGAGGGGCGGCGGGAACGGTCGTCGCAAGGCCGACGAGCCGCGTCGGCGCCGCCCGTTCATCGGCCGCAAGGCGCCCAAGGAGTTCGTCCCCGGTAGCCGCAAGCCCGAGGAGGACCCGCAGGCCGGCATCTTGCCGCGCGTGCGGTTGATGCTGGCCATCACGCTCTCGATCATGGTCATCTTCACCGGTCGCCTCATGTACTTGCAGATCGCCATGGCGGACGAGTACCGCGAGCGCAGCGAGGCGAACTTCACCCAGGATCGGCGCATCACGCCGCTGCGCGGCCGCATCCTGGCCCGCGACGGCACCGTCCTGGCCGACAACCGCGTGGCCTACGACCTCATGTACTGGGGCGGCGAGATCGACGGCTGGGCACGACTCCAAGCGTTCCTGGGCGTCGAGGGCGAGCCGCGCGCACCCGACCCGGCGCGGCTCGACGAGCGCCTGAACGGCGCCGTGCTCGTCTGGAACATCCCCGACACGCTCGTGCCGGCCGTCGAGGAGCGCATCGCGGGGCAGGCCAACCTCTACCTGCGCGAGCGCATCGAGCGCACCTACCCGACGAACCTCGCCGCGCAGGTGGTCGGCTACACCTCGCAGGCCGATCCTGATCGCAACCCCGGGTACGGCGTCGACGACCTCGCCGGCGTGATGGGCATCGAGGCGACGTGGGAGGCCGCGCTCTACGGCGCGGCCGGCATGCGCCAGGTGCAGGTCGACCCGCGCGGCGTGCCGCTGCGCTCCACCGTGATCGAGCCTGCGATCCCCGGGCAGGACGTGGTCCTCACCATCGACCCCGCCGTCCAGCGCCTGGCCGAGGACGTGTTGGCGGGCGCGCTCACCTACGTCAACGTCGACCGCCAGACCACCGGCCGCCCGCTCGAGTCGGTCGTGCACGGTGCACTCGTCGCCTTCGACCCCCGCACGGGCGAGATCCTCGCCATGGCGTCGGCGCCGACCTTCGACCAGAACGTGTTCGCGAAGCGCCCCATCGACCCCCAGGCGGTGGGCCGCTATCTCACCGACGCCGAGCACAAGCCGCTGCAGAACCGCGCGGTCGAGGCGTACGCGCCGGCGTCGACGTTCAAGCTCGTCACCTCGATGGCGCTGCTCGACGGTGGTTGGATCACGCCCGCCTCGCGCTTCTCGTGCTCGGCGCGGTACCGCCTGGGTGGCATCACGTTCCAGAACTGGGCGGCGTGGGACAAGGGGATGTACGACGTCCGGCACGCCATCGCCGACTCGTGCAACACGTTCTTCTGGCACGCCGTGGCGTCCACGCCGAACGCGACGCGCGGCTGGGGGCCCTTCATCGAGCAGGAAGTCGCACTGGCGCGCGCGCTCGGGTTCGGTGCGCCGTTGGGCGTCGGCGTGCGCGAGGAGAAGGAGGGTCGCATCCCCGACCAGGACTGGGTCCGCGCGCAGCCTCAGTACGAGCACGGTTGGCTCCCGGGGTTCACGATGAACACCGTCATCGGCCAGGGCGACGTGCTGGCGACGCCGGTCCAGGTGGCGCAGCTGATCCAGACGCTGGCGTTGAGCGGGCAGCAAGTCGGCCTGCACGTGGTGCGGCAGGTCGGTGACGCGGCGCAGGTGGCCGAGACGACCACGATCGAGGGGCGTCACTGGCGCACCCTCCAGGAGGGCATGCGCATGATGTTCACGGACTACCCCTCACGGGCTGTGTTGGGGCCGGGCGTCTTCCCGGTCGAGGTGGCCGGCAAGACCGGGACCGCCCAGACGGCGCGTGGCAACGACTACACGCACGCCTGGCTCATGGGCTACGCGCCCATGAACGACCCGGAGATCGGCATCGCGCTCTTCGTCGAGCACGGCGGCTCGAGCTCGCGCGTGGCGGTGCCGCTGGCGCGCGACTTCATGACCGGTTACTTCGGCGTGCCCCCCGTGCAGGCGCAGCGATGAAGGCGCGCGGCACGCGCGGCGGCGTCCTGCTGTCGCTCTCCGCCGACGACACGGTGGACGGCCTGGACGAGGCACTCGCCGACCATGCCGAACTGCTGACCGGCAGCGTGGTGCTCGAGGTCGCCGAGAAGGTCCCCTTCGAGCTCGTCGCCGCGGTCGCTGAGCGCGTCGCGGCGGCCGGCGGCAGCGTGAAGGACGTTCGTCCGCCGAACGCGGTCGTGCAGGCGCGGGCCGAGACGGTCATCGTGACGCGCACCATCCGCTCCGGCGGCCGGGTGGTGTCGAACGGCTCGCTGGTCGTCGTCGGCGACGTCAACGCCGGCAGCGAGCTGGTGGCCGACGGCGACGTGATCGTGACCGGTCAGCTGCGCGGCGTCGCGCACGCCGGGGCGAGCGGCAACGAGAGTGCGGTGATCTACGCGGAGCGCATCCTGGCCCCGCAGCTGCGCATCGCTGGCGCCCTGGCGCAAGGCCAGCCCGGTTCGAGCGAGGCCAACGGTCGACGACACGAGGTGGCGCTCCTCAAGGACGGCGCGATCGTGGTGCGCCCGTGGTCGTGAACGACCGGCGCGCCTGGCGCCCGTGACGGCGGACGAGCCGACCCCGATCGCACACGGCGCCGGGGCCGCGCGGACGCTCGTCGGCAGAATCCTGACCACGTCCGGTCTCGTGCCGGGGCGCGTGCGCTTCGGCGCTCGCATCGTCGCCGTCGAGATCGACGACGGCCTCGGCGACCCCGCGGCGCTCGACGTGATCGCTCCTGGCTTCATCGATCAGCACGTCCACGGCGGTGGCGGTGGCGACACGATGGACGGCGAGGAGGGCGTGCGGGCCCTGGCGCGCCACCACCTCCGTCACGGGACCACCGCGCTGTTGCCCACCACCCTGACGGCTCCGTGGGCCGACGTGCGGGCGGCGCTCGCGGGCGTCGGCGCGGTCATGAACGCTGGCGCGGCCGACGAGGCGGTCGTGCTCGGCGCGCACCTCGAGGGGCCGTTCGTGAGCCCGCAGCGCCTCGGGGCGCAGCCGCCGTATGCGCTGGCGCCGACGGCGGAGCGCATCGCCGAGGTCATCGCGACGGGGGTGGTGCGCTTGGTCACGATCGCTCCGGAGCTGCCGGGCGCCTTCGACGGCGTGCCGGCGTGGGTGGCCGCCGGCGTGCGGCTGAACGTCGGGCACACCCGCGCCGACGCCGAGACGGTGGAGAGCTTCCTGGCCGCGGTTCGCGCGGCCGGCGGCCGCGCGGGCGCGACGCACCTGTTCAACGCCATGGGGGGTCTGGAGGGGCGCGTGCCGGGGCCGGTCGGTGCGCTGCTCGGCGACGCCGACGCGGTGATCGAGCTGATCGCGGATGGCTTCCACGTCGCGCCCGCCGCCCTGCGCACCGCCTGGCGCGCCGCCGGTGAGCGGTTCGTGCTCGTCACCGACGCCATCCGCGCGAGCGGCATGTGCAGCGGGAGCAGCGAGCTCGGCGGTCGTCGCGTCACGGTCAGGCAGGGCGCGGCGCGGCTCGACGACGGCACGTTGGCCGGGAGCATGTTGACGATGGATGCGGCGGTCCGGGGCGCGGTCCGTGCCGGCCTGCTGCTCGAGGCCGCACTGGCGGCCGCCAGCACCGCTCCAGCTCGCGCGTTGGGCCTGCGAGACCGCGGCGTGCTCGCGCCCGGTGCGCGGGCCGACGTGGTGGTCTTGACACCGGGGCTCGAGGTCGCCGAGGTGTACCTGGGCGGGGTGCGTCAGGGGTCGTCGGCCTGAGCGGCCAGGGCACCCTGAGCGGCCCGGCCGGCCTAGCCGGCCTGGGCGGCCTGGGCGGCCTGGGCCCGCAGGCGGGCCAGGCGCCACGCGCCCGCGACGGGCGGGCCCGCCGGGAGGCGAACGCACGCCGCGATCGCGGGCGGTAGCGTCGTCTGGAGGTCGTCGGCGAGCGCGTTCGCGACACCACCCGTGAAGGCCACGGCGAGCGGCCGGCCCGCGCAGGGGGCCGCCGCGGTCGTGACGAGTTCGGCCAGCGCGCTCACCGAGCGCGCGCGCAGCGCGGCGGCCTGCGGGTCGCGGTCGGCGTGTTCGAGCACCAGCGGCGCCAGCGCGGCGAACGCCGACGGCGGCGCGCTGCGCGCGCGGCCGACGATGTCGTCGGCCCCGTCCCCCCAGGCGGCGCGTACCGCCCTCGCGAGCGGGCCGTCGGGATCGCGCCCGTCGATGGCGCGGAGCGTGGCGCGCGCCGCCTCGATGCCGAGCCAGGCGCCGCTCCCCTCGTCGCCGACGCGCGAGCCCCAACCGCCGACGCGCACGCGGCGACCGTCGCCGCACGAGGCCACCGCGACGCTGCCGGTGCCGGCGACCAGCAGCAACCGCGCGTCGCGTTCGCCCGGCCCTTGCGGCAGCGCGCCCTCGAGCGCGATCCAGGGGTCGCCCAGCAGCTCGAGGCGGTCGCCGGCCAGGCCGGCCGCGATCAGCGCGGCGAAGAGCGGCTCGCGCTCCGCGGCCCGCTCGACGCCCGC
>PWQI01000149.1 GCA_003556805.1 Trueperaceae bacterium
CGACGAGGGCGACGAGGGCGCCAAGGGCACCTAGCGCTCGCCAACCCAAGTAACTCGGAATCGTTCCGACTATGATTCGGCATGATAGCCTCGCTGCACGGCGCCGAACGTCCCTGGCGACGTCGATCTCGTGGGCGTACGGTGATGTGTTGGTGTCCCGCGCTCGCCGTCGACCAGCACGCGCCGCGGCACCGCACGCACCCGCCGCGAGCGGGTGGAGGAGGAACCATGGAACGAGCCGTCGATCACAAGCAACGCTCTCTCTACAGCACCCGCATCGACATCGCCGAGGACGCCCGGATCGAGCTCGTCGGCATCGTCAACCAACAACTGGCTGACACGATCGACCTCCACCTGCAGACCAAGCAGGCGCACTGGAACGTCAAGGGTGAGAACTTCTACGCCCTCCACACGTTCTTCGACGACCTGGCCGAGAGCATCGAGGACTTCGTCGACGAGCTCGGCGAGCGCGCGACCGCGCTCGGCGGCGTCGCCCTCGGCACCTCGCGCATGGCCGCGCAGTACTCGACGCTCCCGGAGTTCGACACGAGCATCGTGCGTGGTCCGGACTGCGTCCAGGCCCTGATCGAACGCTACGCCGCGTACGCCGCGAGCAACCGCGTGGCGATCGAACGCGCCAGCGAGCTCGGCGACCCCACCACCGAGGACCTCTTCACCGAGATCTCGCGCGTCGTCGACAAGGACCTCTACTTCCTCGAGTCCCACGTCCAGGGCTGACCCACAGGCAGCGTTCGGAGCGAGGCGCCGGCACGGTCTTCTGACCCTGCTGGCGCCTCGTTCGTGTCAGGTACCCTGCTCGCATGCGGGCCACCGAGGGCTTCTGGAACCAGGTCATCACCACGGAGCGGCTGTGCGAGCGCTACCGTCTGCTGTCGGAGCGTCGCCGCCTTGCCGGCGAGTTGGTGCGCATCGAAACGCGCATCGCGAGCGTCGCGCCGGCCCTCGCTCGCCTCGCGCAGCGGCGTCGCCTGCAGCTCGAGCCGACGCTGTGCGCGGCCCCGAACCTCGCCACGGTGGACCAGTTGTGGCGCGATCAGTGTGCGCTGACCACCCTGCTCGCCCGGGCGAGTCGCGACTGGCTCGACGCCGGCGCCCCCTGACCCGACCCACCAGCGGGGACCCAGCCCTGAGCGCCGCGTCGCCGCACGCGCCGCGGTTCCTCCCGCTGCTGTCCGATCAGGCCTCGAAGCTGCCGCCCTGGCCACCGACGTCGTCGGAGAGCGCGTTCTGTTCCAGCACGTGGGGCGCCACGAAGATCGGCGCGCCGGTCCGCACCGCCAACGCCAGCGCGTCCGATGGCCGCGCGTCGAGGTCGAGGTGCACCCCGGCGCGCTCCAGCACGAGCATCGCGTAGTACGTGCCGTCGGACACGTCGGTGATCTCCACGCGCGACACGGTCGCGCCCAGGAGCTCCAACATCGACAGCATCAGGTCGTGCGTCAGTGGACGGCCCGGTCCCTCACCTGCGCGCCCAGCAGCGATCGCCAACGCCTGCATGGCATCGATCACGATCGGCAGCAGATCGCCCTCTGGGCCCTTCAGCAAGACCAGGAACTGGTTCTCATCGCCTGAGACGGCGATGTCCTCGAGCGTGACCTCGATCATGCCTCGAGTGTACCGCTCGCCCGACGCGCCGCGGCCGCGCCGCAGAACTGCCCACGGGGCCGCGGTAGACTCGCCGCCATGAGCGCCACGAACGCCTCCAGCGCCGGGTCGTTCGAGACGGTGCCGTTCGAGACGGTGATCGGGCTCGAGGTCCACCTGGCACTGCGCACGCGCAGCAAGCTGTTCTGCGGCTGCGTCGCCGACACCTTCGGCGCCGAACCCAACCACCACGTCTGCCCGGTCTGCCTGGGACTGCCGGGGGCGCTGCCGGTCGCGAACGCCCAGGCGGTGAAGCTGGCCGTTCGGCTCGCGACGGCGTTGGGTTGCGCCATCGCGCCGCTGAGCCCCTTCGCCCGCAAGCACTACGTGTACCCGGACGCGCCGAAGAACTACCAGATCAGCCAACACGCCGACCCGATCGGCGAACGCGGGGCGGTCGACCTCGGCGATGGCGCCGGCTGCGACGCCCTCGCAGGCCGGGTGGTCGGCATCGAGCGCTGCCACCTCGAGGAGGACGCCGGCAGGCTGATGCACCCCCCCTACGCGCCGTACAGCCTCGTCGACCTGAACCGAGCCGGGGCGCCGCTGCTCGAACTCGTCACGGCCCCCGACCTGCGCTCGCCGACCGAGGCGCGAGCGTTCCTGGAGCAGGTGCGCTCGCTGGCGCGGGCGCTCCACGTCAGCGACGCGACACCCGAGCAGGGCAAGATGCGCGCCGACGTGAACGTCTCGCTGCGGCGCCCGGGCGACCCGCTCGGCACGAAGGTCGAGATCAAGAACCTCAACTCGTTCAAGAGCGTCGAAGCGGCCCTCGCCTCCGAGGTGAAGCGCCAGGCACGCCGCCTGGCGGACGGCCTGCCGATCGAGCAGGAGACGCGCGGCTGGAACGAGGGCGGTCAACGCACGTACGTGCTGCGGGGTAAGGAGGGGGCCGAGGACTACCGCTACCTGCCGGACCCCGACCTGCCGGTGCTCCGCCTCGATCCGGCCTGGGTCGACGAACTCCGGCGCAGTGCGCCGCCGACCCCGGCACAGGTCCGGGCGCGCTACCTCGAGGCCGGCCTGCGCCAGGCCGAGGCCGACATGATCGCGTTCGACGCCGATGCCGTCGCAGCCTTCGACGCCCTGCTCACCGCCGGCGCCGAGCACGAGCACGCCCCCACGCCTGCAGGTCTCGCCACCTGGTTCACCGTCGAGGTGACGGGCGCGCTCCATGCGGAGGGTCGCGGCCTGGGCGCCGGCCTGCCGGCAGCGCCCCTGGCGGCGCTGGCGGCGCTGGCCGCGCGCGGCACGATCAGCGGACCCACCGCGAAGGCACTGCTGCCCGAGGTGCTCGCGGGCGCCGATCCCGCGGCCCTAGTGGCAGCGCGTGGGCTGGCCCAGATCACCGACACGGACGCCCTGGGCGACCTCGTCGACGAGGTGATGGCGGCGCACCCGGACGTCGTCGCCGCGGCGCGGGCCCAGCCGAAGGCGCTCAACGCGCTGATGGGGCGGGTGATGGCCGCGAGCCGCGGGCAGGCGAAACCCGACGCGGTCCGGGCGCTGTTGGCGGAGCGGCTCGGGCACGCTTCGCCCGACTGACCGCGTCGGACGACCCGCCGCCATGGCGGCTCGATGGTCTCGCCGAATGCAGCCTGGCGGCAACGTCCTAGGCAATAGCCCAGAGCGGCTCGGTACCCGCGCGCGGCGTCGCTACACTTCCCCGACGACCACCACCACCCGATCGGAGCCCCGCGTGCCACGAACACCGCCACCTCTCGCGTACGTCGTGCTGGCGCTCATCGTCGCGACCAGCGTCGCCCGTGCCGAACCGAGCACCGCTCCTGACGTCGCCGCACACCCCGTCTGGGGTCCGGCGCTGGCGGCCGAGGCGGCCAGTCTCGCCGCCGACGCACCGGCCCGGGCGGCGGCCGCAGGCACGACCCTGCGCGCCGCGCGCGGCCTGAGCGGCTGGGCGCAGCTGCGGCCCGGCGTCACCTGGCGCTCGAGGAGCCCCGATCCAGCACCGGCGCTGACCGCGGCCGCCGGCGCGGCCTGGCGGCTCGATCCCGTCGCGACCGGCACCGCCCGGCTCGATCAACATCGCGGCGACGTCGCCGCCCACGAGCGGGCGCTGCGGGCCGTGCGGACGGTCACCAGCGCCTACGTCGCGCTGCGCCGAGCGCACATCGCGGTCGACCTGGCCGAGGCCGCGCTGCCCGCGCGCAGAGCCACCCTGCAGCGCGCCGAGGCCGGCCTGCTCGCCGGCCGCGTGCCGCCCCACCAGGCCGACGTCGCGCGCCTCGACCTGGAGCGGAGCGAGGCCTCGCTGGAACGCGCGTCGCGCGACCTCGCCGCAGCCCAGCGCGCCGCGGCCAACCTCGGGATCGACGTCGACGGCGCCGCCGCGCAGCACCACCGCCCCCTCGTGCCCGAGCCCCTGGAGGGCTGGCGGCTGCCGCCAGCGCCGGACGACCTGCCGCACGAGACGCTGCAGCGCCACCGCCTGGAGCGCGACCTGGCGGCCGCCAGGCTCGAGCGACGCGGCGGCTGGGGCATCCTCGACGACGTCCGGGTCGAGGCCAGCGTGCGCGAGCAGGGCACCCGCGTGCGCGCCGCCGCCGGGCTCGACCAGGGGCGACCGCACGCCTGGACCGACGTCACGTGGACCGGCACGGGCAGCGACGTGTGGTCCGTCGGCATCAGCGCCCGCGTGCGCGTCGACGACACCTGGCGAGCCGATCTCGAGCGGGCCGAGCGGGCCCACGCAGAGGCCGCGGCGGCGCTCGCGCTGGCCGAGGCCGAGGCGGCCTGGTCGGCGCTCGAGGCACGCCGCGCGCTGGCGGAGGCCGAGTCCGACGTCGCGTTCGCGGAGCGCGCGCTCGCGCTCGGCCGCGCCGCCCTGCACGACCTGGCCGCCGAACTGGCTGCGGCGACCGCCGAGCGCCGGGCGTTGGCGCGCGACGCGCCACACGACCAGGCCGCCCTGGCGGCAGCGACGGCCAGGGTCGAGCGGTTCGAGGCCACCTACCGCCGCGCCGAGATCGGCCACCAGCGCGAGCGCGACGCCTTCCTGCGCGCCTGGGAGCGCTACCTGCGCGAGGCGGAACGGCTCTGGGCGGGCGTCGGCTGGCCGTTCAGCGCGGTTCTGGGGGGCCACGTCGGCGAGTATGGCGACTGGTACGGCGGCGAGTCCGGCGGCGAGTAGGGTCCGCGTCAGCGGACGCTGCCGTCCGCGCGCACCAAGCGCAGGAACGGCAGCACCAGCGCCAGCGCCAGCGGCGGCAGCGCCGACAGCACCACCGTCAGCGTGTAGCTCCCCAACAGGTCGTACCCCAGCGCGAACAGCAGGGGGCCCAGCGCGGATCCGACCACCAGCGCCGTCGCCACCCAGCCCTTGATGCTCCCCAGGTGCCGGCGCCCGAAGTAGTACGCGAACACGTTCCCCTGCAGCGACGAGAACATCCCGACCCGCAACCCGAGGAGCAGCCCGTACGGCACGATCGCGAGCGGCCCCGACAGGTAGCCGGCGAACACGAGGCTGCCGCCAAGCGCCAGCAGCATGATCGACAGCAGGTAGCGCGGGGCGACGCGCGTGATCAGAGCGCCGGTCGCCAGGTTGGCGAACGCCGAGGTCAGGCCGAAGTAGAGGAACGCGCGCGCCGCGTCGGTCCGCTCGAGGCCGCCCTCGGCGACGATCGAGTAGTGGTGGAACACCAGCCCCGTGCCGAGCGCCGAGGCGAAGAACAGCCCGGCGACGAACAGCCAGAACGTCATGGTCCGCTGCGCCTCGGCCGCCGTGTAGTGCCGCTCGCGCCGTCCCTCGGCCGCCGCGACCGCCGCGCCGTCGGCATACCCGTCGGGCTCCAGCCCGTAACGCTCGGGTCGCTCGCGGAACACCAGGCTGCCGATCGGGAGGATCGTCAACGCCACCAGCAGCCCGAGCAGCATGTACGCGCTGCGCCAGCCGACGCCCTCGATCAACACCTCGATGATGGTCGGGAAGGTCGCCGTGGCGAGCGCCATCCCCACGCCAGCGATGCCGATCGCGAGGCCGCGCCGCCGCACGAACCAGATGGCGATCACGTGCATGCTCACCAGCGACAGCGAGCCCTGACCCAGCGCCCGTACCAGCATGAAGCCGATCAGCAGCATGATCGCGTCCTGCACCACGCCCATCCACACGCAGGCGAGCGCGAACGCCGCCGCGATGCCGCTCACCGCCAGGCGGGGACCGCGCCGGTCGATGAAGCGGCCGACGAAGGGCAGCACGAACGAGCCGCCGAGCGTGCCGAACAGGTAGAGCGTCGACACGCTCGAGCGCGTGATCCCGAGGTCGGCGATCAGATGGTCGATGAAGATCGACACGCCCGTGGTCTGCCCGGGGATGGTCATCATCACGCCGAGCGTGCCGGCCGCCACGATCAACCAGCCGTAGAACACCGGGGAGCCCTCGACCAGGCGGCTCCGCACCGTCCCGGCGCCGGCCCGATCCGATGGTGGGTCGGCGCTCACCGCCGCGCGCGGCCGCGCTCAGCCGGGCAGCGCACCATCGAGGAACCTCAGCCAGTTGCCGTGCATGACGGCGTCGACGTCGCCGCTCGCGAAGCCGCGCTCACGCAGCAGCGCGGGGAGCTTCTGCAGGTCGGCGATGGTGTCGAGGTCGCGCGGCGTCTGCTCGGTCCCGTAGCCGCCGTCGAGGTCGCTGCCGATCGCTACGTGACGCGCGTTGCCCGCGAGTTCGCACACGTGCGCCAGGTGATCGACGATGGCGCTCAAGCCCACCACGTCGGGGCGCGTCTCACCGCGCACCCAACCCGGGACGAGCATCCAGGCGTCGAGCGCGCCACCGATCACGCCGCCACGCTCGATCACGGCCCGCAGCTGGTCATCGTCGAACTGGCGCTGCCCCGGCACGAGGGCGCGGGCGTTCTGGTGGCTGGCGATCACGGGGCCGTCCCACAGGTCGAGGGCCTGCCAGAAGCTCTCGTCGGCGAGATGGGTCAGATCGAGCACCATGCCGACCTCGCGCATCGCAGCCAGCAGGTCCGGGCCGTGCGGCTTGAGGCCGCCCTCGGTGCCGGTGCCGTGCGCGTAGGTGCTGTCCATGTAGTGCGTCATGCCGAGCACGCGCAGGCCGTCGTCGAACCAGGCGGCCACGTGCTCGGGCGACGGGATCGAGTCGGCCCCCTCCATCAACAGCACGATGCCGTGTGGCGGGGCGGCGTCGACGCGGGCTCCCGCCTCGCGCCACGCGACCCAGTCGCCCCAGTGCGTGCGCAGCTCCGCCGCCCCGCTCAGCACGCGCAGGTGGCCCTGGCGCTCCAGCATGCGGTAGTAGGCCAGCTGGCCCTGCGCCATGCCGTAGGCGATCTCCGCCGTGGCGTAGCGCGGCAAGGCCGGCGTCGGCGCGCCGCCGGTGCGCGCCAACACGGTGGCGATCGAGACGCCCACCGCACCGCGTCGCAGCTCCGGGATCGTGACGGTGCCGCAGCCGCGGCCGGGCCCGGTGATCCCCTCAGCGCGCTCGAGCGCTCGCAGCGCGTCGACGTCTTGCGTGATGTCGCGGTTCCAGAGCAGCGCGTTCATCGCCAGGTCGAGGTGGCCGTCGACGACGAGCACCGGCGGCGTGTCGGGCGATGGCGTCCAACGCGCGGCGCGACGATCGAGGTCGGTCATGGCGTCCTCCTGAGGTTCAGCTGCCGCGCATGCGCGGATCGAGCGCGTCGCGCAGGCCGTCGCCGAGCAGGTTGAGACCCAACACCGCGAACACGATGAACAGCCCGGGGAAGTAGCTCATCCACGGCGCGACGAACAAGAAGCGCTTGGCGTCGGCGAGCATGTTGCCCCAGCTCGGCGTGGGCGGAGCGGTGCCCGC